>NZ_JBHVPG010000010.1:38843-196539 GCF_042887545.1 Streptomyces sp. NPDC057939 | reverse complement strand
CCCCGAAGAAGGGGTGACCGGCCACCGCCATGCAGTGTCAGGACTGCACTGTCGTGCGGCTACCAGCGGTACCAGCGGCCGCTACCGCCCTTGGGTCGGGCTACGAAACCGATCAGCCACAGGATCAGGACTGCAATAGCCACCCACCAAAGAATCTTCACCGCGAAACCCGCGCCGAAGAGGATCAGGGCCAGCAGAAGAACGAGAAGCAGGGGAACCATAGTTATCAACCTCCGAAGCAGCGTCTGCCCGACGGCATCCAGGAAATGCGTTCGATTCTTATGTGTTTTTTATCCGGGTGGCTGGGCAGGAGGGCTTGCTTGCATTTCACGAGCCCGCTTCAGCGGAGTCACCTCGGAGCCGATGCATCCGGGGAGACCTTCCTACGCCGGGTGGCCCAATCACCCCACCGGGGAGGCGTCCTTCGGGCAGAACATCCCCATGGACAGCAATCAGGAGATGGATCCGGCACACCAAGTTCCGGACGGCGTCGACGAGAAGACGGTGCGTGCTCTGGGTGCGCTTTCGAAGGCCCTCGAGACCACGGAGCGGGCCCGCGGCCACCTCTACGGGTTCCATCAGCTGACCGGGACGGCGGACTTCGAGCTCGGCGACGCGGCGCGACTCCTGCGGGAGGCGGGCTACGAGGAGCAGGCCGCCCGGGTCGAGCACGAGATCGTGGGCCGCAACGTCATCCCGGGTCATTGGACGTTCCAGATCATCGAGGCCTACAACTCCACCTACTACCAGCCCTTCGCCGCGGTGGAACGCGCAATCGTCGACGAAGTGGCCGGCGGACGCGACCACCTCCTGGAGGCCCGCCTCAAAACGCTTCGCCGCACCCCCCACCATCCTGACCACACCGCAACGCCCCCTCCTGAATGACGGCCCGGCCCGGCGAGGGATCGCCTCCCTCACGCAGCGGCGTGCGCTCCTACGGCTTGCCGGTAGGCCACGTGCCCGCCCAGCGCACCGCTGACGGCTACGGCGGCCATCCCGCCCAGGGCCCACAGCCGGCCCTTCGCCGAGCGGCCGCGGAGCCGTGCGGTCAGGGACGCGGTGTAGCAGGCCACCGCGGCGACGTTGGAGGCTGCGTGGGCCAGGCCGACCCGGGCCTGCTCGGGCGGCAGGTCCGCCCAGTCCGCCCAGCCGGCGAGCGCTGCCGGGGCGACGCCGGCCAGTCCGACGGTGGTCAGGGTGGTCGACGCGTGCTGGGTGCCGGGCACGAAGTCGAGTACCGAGGCCGAAAGCCAGCATCCGATGGGCACCTGCACGAGCACGGGGTGCACGGGGTGGCCCAGAGGTCTGCCGCGCAGCAGATCGCGCATGCCGCCCAGGGGGAGGGAGCGGATTCCCCGTTGCAGCACCCTGATGGCCGGATCGGCCACCGTGGTCCGCTCGAGGCGGTCCAGGGATTTCAGCCAGCATGCCGAGGCGGTGTCGAGGGCCGCGGTCGGCCCGGCCGTGGGCGAGGTGCCGAGGGTGCGTGAGTTCATACAGGACGCCTACCCGCTGCCACGCCGCCATCCCGGCCTGGCGCCGACTGCACCCGAACGACAGGCCCGCCGAGGGGGCCGTGGTCTCTTCGTCGCAGTCCTGCTGCGAAGGCCCGCGCAGAGCTCCTGCTCGAGGGGGCGGGTGCCGAGGCCGTGCTGGGGTAAGCGCGGCGCAGGAAGGCCGCGTGCACTCGCGTCGGGCTCGACCAGAACGTCGAGCAGAACGTCGAGGCTCTGGCCGCCGAGGCCGACATCAGGACCCGAACCAAGGAGAAGACGCCGACATGAAGCAGCAACCCGCCGAGAAGGCTTCCCTCATCGCCGACCAGATCCGCGAGAAGGCGGAACAAGCCGCCCGGCTGGTGCAGGACAACACCCCCGACTCGGTCCTGGACAAGACCGTCCAGGCCGCCACACAGGTGTGGGACGGCGCGACCCGCGCCGGACAGTACGCGGCGGACATGACCCCCGACCCGCTGCTCGAGAGGGCCGACCAGGCTGCGAGGGCCACACGAGGCAACCGCACTCCGCTCCTGGTCGCCGGGGCTGTGATCATCGCCCTCGTGCTGGTGCGCCGCAACCGCGCACGTCGCCGATGAAGGCCTCCGGCGCTGCCTACAAGCCCGTCGGATTCCTCCTCGGGGCGGCGAGCGGCATGGTCGCGGGGGCCGTGTTCAAGCAGGCCTGGAAGATCATCGAAGGTGAGGGTGACGCCCCGGACGCCATTGACGAAGACCGCACGTGGACGCAGATCCTGCTCGCCGCTGCGATCCAGGGAGCGATCTTCGCCGTGGTCAAGTCGTCGGTCGAGCGATCGGGCGCCGTGGCGATACGTCGTGCGACCGGAGCCTGGCCGGGCTGACCCACCGGCGGCGCCGGCCCTCTTCCCCGATCAGATCGGCGCCGCCCGGACGGTCCAGCACGCTCGCCTTTACCGGAGAGGGTGACTCATCATGATTGGCCGTGCGTTCGGGGCGCAGCCGGGCGGCCACGCCCACACCTCGGAGCCCTGCCACGGGTGGACGGACGCTTCCACGCTTCAGTCGATCTGGCCGTGGGTTATGACCTGGATTTCGTTGGTCTTCTCGTTCCGCACCCGGTACACCGCATGCGGGCCGTCGTCGCGGACTTCCTCGATCCGCCCCCTCTGCGGTTCCGGCCGACCGTCGTGATAGGTGATGCGATCGTTCTCTCCGTGCATCATTTTTCCTCCGGTGAAGTCTCTTCTTCTCGCAACTGAACGAGTCTGCCCGTCCCTGATATCCATCTGGCCATTCCCGGTTCACGGATCAGTGGGTCCGGCCCGTCCGGTCAAGGCCGGGGATATCCTTGGTCCTTTTCCTCGCGCGCGTGCTCTTCCGGGGTCTGCCAGGAGTCCGCGCGGCGTTGCGCGACGGGACTCTGCTCGGTCGGCGGAACTTCGCGCCGCCTGCGTCGGCTCCCGTACCAGAAAGCACCGATCAGGAGGATGACGAGGACCACTCCGGCGAAGATCAGGAAGAGTGAGGCCTGGCCTTCGGCCGCGAACGTTTCGATAGCTGTCATGCGCGGCCCCTACCCGCGATCCGTGGACATACCAGCAGTCGAACGGGTTTACCCGACTGTGCGCCTGCCAGGACCTGGCTCGTCCAGCGGACGGCGCAGGCATGTCGCCCAATCTGGCCAATCCCTCGTTCTGGGCGAGCACCGCAAGCGTCGGCCGGGTAAATGGGGGTGGGGTGGCCGGCCGCGCCGCCTGTAGTGCCAAGTCTGGAGGCGTTGGTGGACGGAATCGTTCTGCTCAAGGAAGACCACAAGACGGTCGAGAAGTTGTTCAAGCAGTTCGAGAAGGCCGGCGACGACGCTCACGCGGAGAAGCGGAAGATCGCCGACCAGGTGATCGAGGAGCTGACCACGCACACCTGGATCGAAGAGAAGATCTTCTACCCGGCGGCACGTGAAGCGGCACCCGACACGAAGGACCACGTCCTGGAAAGCATCGAGGAGCACCACGTCGTGCTGTGGATGCTCTCCGAGCTCAAAGACCTGGACGCGGCCGACGAGCGGTTCGACGCGAAGATGAGCGTGTTGATGGAGAACGTCCGCCACCACGTCGAGGAAGAGGAGAAGGAATGGTTCCCCGATGTCCGCAAGGCCATGGGTCGTAACCGCCTCACCGAACTCGGCGAACAGATGGAGAAGGCCAAGAAGAAGGCACCGAGCGAGCCCCTGGCCGTTCCGAGCGCCAAGCACTGACCGGCGTCCGATCGGATCGTTCAGGCGGGCGAGCGGGGCGACTTGCGCGAGGGTGAATCCGCCGAACACTGGTCCAACCCGGGCAAGGCTCAATGCCGTGGACCGTTGAGGGGCGAGACGCTTCCGCCCGCGCGTGCTGGCGCTGTTTCTTCAGTGGAAGACCTCTGTCGCGGGCACGATGCGGGCCGCCATGTTGATCTCCATCATGGTCAGGGCTGCGTCTGCCAGGTCCGAGCGGATGTGGGCGACGGCATCGCGGGCGATGGTGACGGACAGGTGCCTGATGTGGGCGTCGAGCGCGGAGTACAGCACGCACTGCTCCGTCACCTGCCCGCACAGTACGAGGTGGCTGACGCCCAGCGTCCCGAGCAGATATGCGAGGGGTGTTTCGTAGAAGGCGGAGTGGCGTGCCTTGACGATGAAGTAGGAATCCTCGTCCGGCCGTACGGGTTCGACCAGGCTGGCGTGGGGGCCGGCCAGGGCGGCTTCGAGGATCTCCCCGTGGTGGGAGCGCCATTTCCCGAAGTTGTCGTTGACATAGATCACCGGAAGTCCGCGTCGGCGCGCTTCCTCTAGCAGGCGGGCCACGGCGGGTAGAGCCTGTTCTACGGAGGGGACCAGTGCATCGGCATCCTGGTGGTCGTACGTGTTCAGCATGTCGATGATGACAACCGCGGTCTTCGCCATGCTTTCCACGCTGCCAGAAATGCCCGGACGCGAGCCGATGATATGAGCGACCTTGCGGATCCTCGCCCCGATCCCGGCCGCGGAGCAGCGAGCCCGGGGCAGACACCGAGCCGGGAAGGCTATGTAGGCGACGACGAAGAGCGGTTTTCCGTGGATCTTGGCAGCCCGACTCCCTTGCCTGCCGCAACAACGCGTCGACGACCTGGCGGTCCGTGACCCCGTAAAGGTCGCACAGGTCCCGCACATCACGGGGCTTGATGGCGCGGCGGCCGTTCTCCAGGTGACTGATCTTGGGCTGGGAGATCAACAGGTGTTCGGCCTCCTGGGTACGCGTCAGGCCACTGGCCAGGCGGAACCGGCCCTTCTGACGGTGGGGTTCTCGTTCGCCGCCACGGGCGGTCTGCCTCCGGCTCGGGACCGTCCATCGGCACTGCGGGTGCCGGGGCCGAGCCCGGGCGAACACGTTGGCCGTGCAGAAATGATCAATGAGCCCTGTAGCCGAGCGTCACGTGGTGCGAGCTGGGGCCATCATCGCGAAGTGGTGCAGCGTGCACTTCGTCGCGGCCCCTGTTCGGGTTCGGCTCCGCGCCCCGCGTACGACCCGGCCTGTGGTGGTCAATGCTTGAGGGCTCGTTCCAGCTGCTGCTTGTTCATGTGGGAACGCCCTTCGATGCCCTGCGCCTTGGCCTCCTGGCGCAGCTTCTCCACGGTGTGCCCGGAGGAACCAGCCGTGGCGCGGCCGCCTCGCTTGCCGGCGGATGCCCGGTGGCTGCTGCCGTTGCTGCCGTTGGGGTGGAGGACGACCTTGGTCCAGCCGTCGTCGCGGTTGTCGAAGTGTTCGTAGGCCGATGAGGCGTCGTCGAGGCTGAGTTCGTGGGAGACGAGGAAGCTGGGCTCGGCCTTGCCGCCGGCGATCAGGTCGCGCAGGGCGCGGTTGTAGCGCTTGACGGGTGCCTGGCCGGTGCCGATGCGCTGGCCCTTGAACCAGAGCATGCCGAAGTCCAGCGGCACCTTTCCCTGGGCTTCGAGCTCGCCCTGGGCCTCGGCGCCTCCCGGGTCCTCGGGCAGGAACACGCCGACCACGCCGATGCCGCCGGTGAACCGGACCGAGTCGATCAGCCCGTTCATCGTCAAGGTGGCGTCCTCGTGGCCCTGGGGGTCGTGGGCCTGGTAGCCGACGCATTCGCAGCCGTTGTCCGCGCCCAGGCCGAGGGTGGCTTCCTTGACGACCTCGGCCGGATCTTGCTCGGCGGTGTTGATGGCGATGGCGCCGATCTCCTCGGCGATCCGGAGCCGGTCGGGCTGGTGGTCGGCGACCCAGACGCGGCCGGCGCCCTTGAGGATCGCGGAGTAGGCGGCCATGAGGCCGACCGGACCGGCTCCGTAGACGATGGTCTGGTCGCCGGGCTTGACGCCGGCCATTTCGGTGGCGTGGTAGCCCGTGGGGAAGATGTCGGCCAGCATCACGTAGTCGAGCTGGCGCTCGGCGGCGTCCTCGCCCAGGCGCAGGGCGTTGAAGTCGCCGTACGGGACGCGCAGCAGCTCTGCCTGGCCGCCCTGGTAGGGGCCCATCTCGGCGAAGCCGTACGCGGCGCCGGCCATGTCCGGCTTGGGCTGCATGGTGAGGCAGTAGTTGGTGAGGCCCTGTTCGCACTGCTTGCAGAAGCCGCAGGCGATGTTGAACGGCAGCACCACCCAGTCGCCGACCTTGACCTTGCTGACGGCACTGCCCACTTCCACGACCTGGCCGAGGTTCTCGTGGCCGAGGGTCCGGCCCGTTTCGAAGGAGGTCCGGCCCTCATACATGTGGAGGTCGGAGCCGCAGATGTTGGTGGTGGTGATCTTCACCAGGATGTCGCCGGGGTGCTCGATCTTCGCGTCGGGGACGTCCTTGACCGTCACTGTTCGGGGTCCTTCGTACACTGCCGCTTTCATGGTCGTTCCTTGCCGACGCCACGCTTGACCGGACGCTTCACGGCGGGTGGTGGCACCTTTGCGGGTGTTGGCGCGGTCAGTCCTCAGGGGCGACCTGATCGCGGGGCGGCGTCCGGCCGCCTCGGCGGCTGACGCCTCTCGTACCGCGCCTACCCCGCCCCGCGCTCACTGCACATCACGCCGGGACCATCCGAGTGAAGGTCTTCAGATCGTGGCGAGGCTCTGCCGGCCCGACCGGAGATCGGCTAGAAGGCGGCCAGCATCCGTGAGAAGCGTGCCCTGCAAGGCGTGCACGGCCGCAGAGGCTTTCCGAGTGGTCAGTTCCTGCTGTTGCACCTGGTCGAGTTCGGCGGTCGCTTCGTCGATCTTCGCGTCGAGGAGGTCCGGATCGGTCGGGGACACCCGGCCCATTTCCTCCATTACCGTGGCCACGGCACGCAGGACAGTGCTGAAGCCGGGCCGGAAACCGGCGGGGAGGTTCCCGAGTTCGCCGCTGTCGAGGGCGTAGTCCAGGGTCCGGGACATGGAACGGAGGTGGTCCATGCTGCGTTCGGCGACGGTGATCGCCTCCCGAGCACGGGGGAGGGCTTCACCGGACCCGCTGACGGATGGGCGCGGGTTCATGCGTCCGTTCTCGATCTCGGCTTCGATGGTGTGGCGGATGCGCTCGCACTCGGCGGACAGGCTGCGCCAGTCGCGGCGCCACTGACGGAGGTGGTCCCGGTCGGGATCGTTCGCTTCGAGGGTGTCGGCGAGGTCGTCGAGGCGCCGGGACATGGTGCTGTAGAGGTCGGTGACGGCTTGCTGGCGGTGGTGGGCGTGCCGGGCGGGAGCGAGGACGAGATGGGCGGCGAGGCCGCAGAGCGCCCCGATGCCCACGGACGCGACCAGGTGGCCGATGTAGTCGATCCGTCCCTGGCCGGAGGAGAACGCGAAGAACCCGACGATGGCGACCTGGAGGCCCTGCTGGCCGAAGCGCCGGATCCTGCCGATGCAGAGCGCGATCAGGGTGAGGAGGGCGAAGGTCCAGCCGTGGATGCCGGCCACGGCCGCCAGGGTGGCGGCGAGCGTGGCTCCCGCTGCCATGGCCACCACGTACTGGAGGCAGTCCCGGACCGACCGGTACACGGTCGCCTGAAGCGCCACCAGCGCGGTGAACGGAGCGAACGTCGACACGGCAGGCGGCAGCAGGTACCGAGCGAGCATCCACGCCGCCATCGCCGCGACCACGGTCTTGGCAACCAGAAGCACCTGGTCCCGCTCGCTCCCGGCTCCCCGCACCGCGCGCCGCAGATAGTCGGCCTGCTCTGTGGCCGCCGACCAGATCCTTCTCGCCGCTTCCACCCCTCTGGGCAAGACCGACCACCTCCGATGCGCGCCTGCCCCGCCAGCTGCGCTCAACGCTCAGATCCGGGTCGCGAAGGTCCTTCAGCCTTCAGGGAGCCGCGAGGCAAGGCTCGGACCCTTTGCGGTCCTGCTCGATCTCGGCCCGCTCCGCCGCGATCTCCCGGGTCAGGAAGAAGTTCAGGAGGGTTCGGATCGCGGCGATGGCAGCCAACTGCCCGATCGCCGTGAAGCTGGGGGCGACGGCGGTGCGCAATACATCGCCCGCGAGCTGGAACTCCAGTCCCAGAACGAGGAAGCGACCGAGGCTCAACCGGATCTTGTTGAACTCACCGATGAGCGATTGCCTGCGGAGCCCGGTCGAGGCGAAGCGGGCGAACGCCCACAGCGCACCGGTGAAGATGATCAGTGCGCCGGCGGCCTCGATCAAACGGACGAGCCATCCGATCAGCTCCTGGACCCCGGACTCGGACAGTAGGTCTATGGGCAGCGTCATCGCGCCCGTCTACCCGGCCGCAGGCGTTGCACGGGCGATCCGGGGCACGAGACTCAGCTCACGCCGGAACCTCTGCGCTTCGCTCTCCCACGCAGCATCCCCGCGTGCAAGCGCGGTGTCATCCTTGGGGCGCCCGCACTGTGAACAGGGCGCCCTTCGGGTCGCGGAGGGTGGCCCATCGGCTGGTGCTTGAGGTTTCCACTGGAGAGGCGATGCTTCCTCCTGCCGTGGTGGCCGCGTCGACCGCGGCCTCCAGGTCGGGTACCTGGAAGTGGACGTGCCACCGAGGGCGCACGTGTGGGTCGGGGTCCGTGTCCACCGCTCCACCACTGATCCGTGCCACCGTGTTGTTTCCGTGGCGCAGGACGACGTGGTCGTGTTCGTAGGCCGGTACGCAGCATGTGGGCGATTCGCCGGCCCAGTCCAGGACCTCCCCGTAGAAGATGGCGGCGGCGAAGGCGTCGCGGGTGCGGAGTTCCAGCCAGGCGGGAGCGGTGCCGCGGCCCACCCCCCAATCCCTGAAGATTCCGCCCTGCCAGAGCCCGAAGACAGCCCCGTCGGGGTCCGCGGCGAGCACGGCCCGGCCCCGTCGGAAGGACAGCGGGCCCACCGCGACGGTTGCGCCGCGCTCGCGGATACGTGCGGCGGTGACGTCGGCGTCGTGGACGGCGAAGTACGGCGTCCAAGCGGCTGGCAGCGACGGATTCTCCACGAAACCGGCCACGGGAGCACCGTCGCGAAAGGCGAAAGAGAACCACTCGCCAAGTCGGGTCCGCCGGAACGTCCAGCCCATCACGGCACCGTAGAACCGCTGAGCGGAATCGAGGTCCGCGGTTGTCAGACTCACCCAGCAGGGTGCGCCGACGGCTTCATGGCTTGACGTGGACACAGTTACGGGCCGCCCGCCTATCCTGCTGCTCACCTCGTTCGAGACCTTCCCACCGTAGCTCGGTCGCAGGGCTCAGGCGGTGCGGCGGAGCGCCCCTCCGGCAAGCACCCTCCTCACGCACCGGCCTGCCAAGCCATCCCGCACCTATTGCGCATTCGATGCGCCAACTTGATGAGTGTCTGAGAGGCGAATCAGGGTTTCTCAGGTCGACGTGTGGTCTGAGAAATGTTGGCGCCAATTTGGTCTGATCCTCCGAAGATCGCCGCTCAGTCGGATGGGGCGCAGGGGTCAGGGCAGGTGCCGTACCTCAAGCAATCGCTGCGGCTCGCCGGCGAGCCGCAGCGAGACCGGAGGTACGGTGCCCAGTACTGCTCTTTCCATGACCACGCTGCCCAGCGGCCTGGTGGCTCTGCCGGGGGTTTACCAGCCGCAGGCGGACACCAGGCTGCTCGCTGCGGCACTCGCCCATGAGGACCTCGGGTTCCACACGGAGATCCTGGAGATCGGTACGGGTACCGGCGCCCTGGCGCTGCACGCCGTGGCCAGGGGCGCCCGGGTCACGGCGGTCGACGTGTCCTGGCCCGCGGTCGCCACAGCCCGGCTGAACGCCTGGCGTCACCGTCTTCCGCTGCGCGTCCTGCACGGGGATTTCGAGGCTCGCACCGCGGGCCGGCGCTTCGACGTCGTCTTCTCGAACCCCCCGTACGTCCCCGCCCCGGACAACCGCCTGCCTTCGCACGGGCCGGAACGGGCCTGGGACGCCGGACTCGACGGGCGCGCCGTCATCGACCGGATCTGCGCCGATGCCCCGGCCCTGCTGCGGCCGGGCGGCATCCTGCTCATGGTGCACTCGGGGATGTGCGGTGCCGAGAAGACCCTCGACCGGCTGGCGGGGGCGGGGCTGGCTGCTGAAGTCACGGCGACGGCATCCGTGCCCTGGGGCCCCGTCCTGCGGTCGCGACGATCCTGGCTGGAACAGCGGGGCCTGGCGGCCGAGGCCGAGGAGCGGGAAGAGCTGGTGGTCATCCGTGCCCAGCGCCCCTGACCCCGCCCGGTGCCCGGTCCCCACCGCTGCCGAGTTCTGCCGGGTGTCCGTTGAACCGCAGGGCCCGGTGCTGGTCGAGGGCCCGGTCGAGGTCGTCCTGGACGACGGGACGGTGGCCCGGTCCGACCGCTTCATGGTCGCCCTGTGCACCTGCCGCCGCAGTCGCACGTACCCGTGGTGCGACACCAGCCACCGCCGCCGCGAGAGAACCGCGTCGCCGCCCGAGGACAGGAAACCGGAATGACCCCTCCCAGCCCGACCGCCACCGCCACCGTTACGGCAGGCACCTTCACCGGCCCGCACCTCGTCGAGGGCCGGGGCGAGCTGTCGGGCGCCGTGACACGCGCCCTGCGATCGGGCACGGCGCCGGTGTACGCGCCCGGGGCCGTCCTGAAGGCGGACCCGTGGGGCGAGGACCTGCAACTGTCGCTCCACCTGCTGTACGAACTGCACTACCGCGGCTTCGACGGGGTGGATGGCGAACGCGAATGGGATCCTGACCTGCTGCGGCTGCGCCAGGCCCTGGAAGCCCGCTTTCTGCACGCCCTGCGCACCGAACTGTCCGACGCGCCCCGGTCCGTCGAAGAGGCCTTCGCCCCGCTGCTCGTCGAGCCCGTTGACCTCTCCGATAGCCTCAGCCACCACTTGGAGACCGAGGGGGAGCTGTGGCAGTTGCGCGAGTACGCGGCCCTGCGCTCCCTCTACCACCTCAAGGAGGCCGACCCGCACGTCTGGGTTATCCCGCGGATCACCGGTCGGGCCAAGGCCGCGATGGTGGCCATTGAGTACGACGAGTTCGGTGCTGGCCGCGCGGACCGCATCCACGCCAGGCTCTTCGCGGAGCTGATGACCGACCTCGGACTGGACCCGGCGTACGGCCGCTACCTCGACCAGGCGCCGGCGCCGCTGCTCGCGACCGTCAACCTGATGTCCCTCTTCGGACTGCACCGGGCCATGCGCGGAGCGCTCGTCGGTCACTTCGCGTGCGTCGAGGTCACCTCGTCGCCGGGGTCCCGGCGCCTGGCCAAGGCCATGCGGCGCTGCGGGGCGGGCCCCGCGGCCGAGCACTTCTACGCCGAGCACGTTGAGGCAGACGCCGTCCACGAGCAGGTGGTGCGCCACGAGGTCATCGGAGGCCTCCTCACCGACGAACCGGATCTGGAGGGGGACGTCGCGTTCGGCTGCGCGGCGACCGTCCTGGTCGAGGACCGGCTCGCGGCCCACATCCGCGGAGCCTGGGATTCGGGGCGCAGCGCCCTGCGCACGGCCCTGCCGGAGCACTGACTGATCGGTGGCAATGGGCAGGGATCCAGTCATCACGACCTCCTCGGTGAACGGGTGACCGTAGCAGGAACAGGCCCGCTGGCACGAACTATCCGTCAACACGGTCCACATCAACTTCTGCGTCGTCGCTGGGCGTTGTACGAGCTTGGGGGAGCCGATTCGTCCTCTGTAGATTGAGCTGGTGACGACGAGGCACGAGGGGGAGCGCATGACGCAGTCGCTGGAGATCACGTCGATCGGAACCGTGGTCGGGGGGCGGGTAGACCCCCCGGACGACCACTGGGGAGGGCAGGCGATCATCCGCCTGAACCCGGGCTTCCCCGTTGAGGTCGTGCAAGGCCTGGAGGAGTTCTCGCACCTGCTGGTCGTCTGGCACTTCCACAGGGCATCGCCCGACGATGTTGCGCTTCACGCGCGGAGCCCCCGCAACAACCCGGCCTGGCCGCCGACGGGCACGTTCGTGCACCGCAACCACCGTCGGCCGAACCAGCTCGCGCAGTCGTTTCCTCGCCTGGTAAAGATCGACGGCCTGGACCTTCACGTCACCGACCTCGACGCGATCGACGGCACCCCGGTCTATGACATCGCGCCGTACTTCCTGGAGATGGGGCCGCGGGGCGAGGTCCGCGCACCGAGCTGGCCGGCGGAGATGCTCGCGGACTACTGGCACTGAAGGGGACTCGCGTGACGGATCCGCAGCGCAAGCCGTTCCTCTACGTCGTCGTCTGTGCCGCTGGGATCGCTGACGACGTCGGCAAGCTGATCACGGCGGCCCAGGAGCGGAACTGGGACGTTGGGGTAATCGCGACACCCCATGCCCTGCCCTTTCTCGATGCCCCTGCGATCGAGACGCAGACCGGCTTCCAGATCCGTTCCGCCTGGAGGTCGCCGGGCGACGATCGGCCCCTGCCTCCGGCAGACGCCATCGCGGCGGTCCCCGCGACCTTCAACACGGTCAACAAGTGGGCCGCGGGCTTCGCCGACAACCTCGCGCTGGCCACCCTGTGCGAGGCGTACGGAATGGGTATCCCCACAGCTGTCCTGCCATACGTGAACTCCGCCCTGGCGGCGCACCCCGCGTACCGGCGCAGCATCTCTGAACTTCGTGAGATGGGGGTGTCGATCGGCAGCTACGAGCCTCACCTTCCGAAGGCAGGCGGCGGCCCCGATCGCTTTCACTGGGAGGAAGCGATCCAACTGCTGGCACCGCACATTCGGAACCAGAGTGTCTGAGGACGTTCCGCCCCCCAGCGGGCCGGGCGGGCACTGGCTGAGGGTGGCTGCCGCCGTCGTGGTCCATGACGGCCGGGTCTTGCTGGTGCGACGTCGGGTGGCGGAGGGGAACCTCTCGTGGCAGTTCCCGGTGGGCAAGGTCGACCCCGGGGAAGCGTGGGAGGACGCGGCTGTACGGGAGGCGAAGGAGGAGATCGCGACGAGGTTGTTGAGGTTGACGGCGAAGGCTTCGCCGTTGCGCATGCCGCAGCCGCTCATGAGGCCGGCGATGAGGAGGAACCGGTCGTCGCCGGCGGTGCGTATGTCGCGGAGCTGGGTGGGGCAGGGGATGACTGCGCGTTCGGGGTCGTATTGCGGGGGCTTGACCCCCAGGACGGGGTTCTCGGTGTAGATGCCGAGGCGGTAGGCGTCCAGGACTTGCCGGTCGGGAACGCAGCCCGAGTGCGGCGGGTGCGGAGATTGGCCGCGTCGCGGCCGGCGGCCTCCTCCGCAAGTAGGGCCCGGACGATCTCGGCGGGATCCCCGTGCTGGGCTTTCGCGGTGGGGGATGATCTCTGCCATCGCTCGGCGGATGTGCGGCAGCTTCAACCTTCGGGTCAGGGCGATCGCCTCGTCGGACGCGGCGCCGGACGTCGCGGCGACCGCCGACGCGGGTGCCGCCAGCCGGGGCTGGGCCGGCGTCGTGGCTGCTGGAGTGCTGGTCATCGGTGCTGTCTTTCGTGTCGGAGGGCTCGGATAGGTTGCGGGGCATGACAGAGACGAGTGAGGAGAACGGGGTGGCCGAGGCCGAGCGGCTGGCCGAGCAGGTCCGTGACGAACTCACGGCGGCCGGCCTGCCCGTCGCTTCTCCCGGCCCGGCCCCAGATCTGGTCGTCGGCGCGCTGGTCCGCGTCGACGCGTGGAACCAACACTTTCACGGCGAAGAGATCGAGGTCGTCGTGAGCTGGAAGGTCAGCTCCCGGCTGCAAAGCAACGCGATGCGAGACGCGCGGCAGCACCGAGGGGTGACCCCGGCGATCCGGCAGTCCGGCGAGACCCAGATCGCGATGGCCGCCGCAGTGATCGCCATCCTGTCCGCGGCCGGATTCACCGCCCGGGACCACGACAACGACATGAGCCCGTTCGACGTGCGGGTTCTCGCCGGCCCTGAGCCGGGTCGCAGTCCTGCTTGGGCCTTCCCGGAAGAGGAGCTGGATCCGCCCGGTCCTGCCACCTGACGCGCTGGCGAGCTCAGTTGCCGACGCCCGACCAGGCGGAGGTGCCCCGGTTGCAGGCTGTGGGCTTCACTGCGACGGATCGGCTCGGTGCGGTTGTCCTCGCCATGGTGGTCCAGGATCGACAGCAGGTCACCGTCGGCGAAGCGTCCGACCGTCGCGGCGGTGCCGAGCGCGCGGTCGACGTCGGCGGTCCCGTAGAGCCTGGCGAGCGCGACCGCGTCGGTCATCTTCGCCCTGATCCGGCGGATGCCCGTCGCCGCGGCCTCGACCAGCCAGGCCGCCACTCCGGGGCCGATCGCCAGGAACTGGGCCTCGGCCGGGTTGGTCGGCTTCGGGGTGCGCTCGCCCCGCGGGGCGTCGGGGTAGTGCTCGTCGGCGATCCGCGGACTGCCCGCCGTCGAGCGCGGGTGGCGGGCGACCTCGACCGCGCTGCCGGCGGCCATCGCGGTGACGATCAGCTCGTCGCCGTGGCAGCGGACCCAGACGCGCTCGTCGACGAACTGGTGCGGGACCGAGTAGTGGACCGACTCGACCGAGACTGTGGAGTCCTTGCCGACCCTGCGGGTCTCGCCGAACGCGGCGGTGAACGGATGCTCGGGCACCGGGTGCAGCCGCAGCCGCTCCTGGGCCAGCAGCTCAGCCGGGACCCGTCGGGTCTCACGGTGGACCCGTCCGTTCACCTCCGTCATGAAGTCCCCGCAGGCCTGCTGGAGTTCGGCGAAGTCGCCGTAGTCGGGCCGAAGGTTCACCGCGGTGGGGACCAGGTCCCGCTTCGCGATCCGGACCCTCGCCTCCGTCCCGCCCTTCGAGGCCGGGTCGGCCGGCATGCAAGTTCGGGCGGCGGTGCCGTAATAGCGGGCGATCGGCACCAGTTCGGGATTGCGGACCGCGATCCGGGCGACGTGCTCGACCGTGGCGGTCTTCTCGTTGTCGGTCAGACCTTAGGTCGGGACCCCGCCCAGTGCCCGGAACGTCGCGTCCAGGCAGGCCGCGACGGTGGGCAGGGTCTTGTCGAGGACCGGGATGACCACCCGGAACCTGGACCAGGCCAGCCACGCGCACCACAAACTGGTGCGTCTGCCGTCGATGCGCGGGCCCTCGCCCCAGTCCTACTGCAACCATATCGCCGGCTCGGGTATCCACGGCCGGAAGGCCCTGCGGTTCCCGGCCCGGTAGGACTCCTTCGCCGCGGCCACGGCCCGGCGGGTCGTGCGGTCGGTGCCGGTGCAGCCCATCGCTGCGATCTTCTTGTGAACAGCGTCGGCCCCGACCCTGCCCCGAGACCGCTCGACCAGTTCCTCGACCTTCGGCAGGAAGTTATCGATCAGCTTCGACCGCACCGCCCGCTCGGTCGGGTCGACCCCCTGCCCGCGCATCTGCACGCAACGGCGCACCGTGTGGTGATCGCACCCGGCCAGCTCGGCCGCCGTCCGATATCTCCCGGTGAGGTCGTAGGCCTCAAGAATCTCCATGATCTCCTCATCGCTCTTCACCCCGCCACTCTGAGTCGTGGGCTGAGGCGGGTCTGCGGGGAGGCCAAACTGACCGCCAGCGGGGAGTCTGCCGTGTCCTCTGACAACGGGCCCCGGTTCGGGGAGGGGTCGGCCGCCGCCGCTGGATGACGTGTGACCCCCTCGCTCCCCGAAGGCGAACGAAGCCGGACCGCGCATTCATTTGACGTGATACCCGCGCTTCGTGCCGGGTAAAGGTCGCGCGTTCTTGCATGATCCTCCCGTCGGCATCCGCCTCCCGCCGGTTTCGTGCTCCGATGGCGTCATACCCGGGCTCCCGGGCCAACACCCCTTCCCAGACGCGAAGAAGGACGAAGAAGATGAGTGATCAGGTGCTACGGCGTCCGCTGCCGCACGACTTTCACCCGCCGGTGCCCGAGCTCTCGGTGAGCAGCATGGACCTGACCGCCGGTGGCCCCCTCCCGGATGCCCATGTGTACGCGAAGGGCAATTCCTCGCCGCAGATCGGCTGGTCGGCGGGGCCGGATGGTACCGGCAGCTATGCAGTCACGTGCTATGACCCGGATGCACCGACCGGCAGCGGGTTCTGGCACTGGACGGTCTTCGACATCCCGGTGGATGTCGCCGAGCTGCCTGCGGGGGCCGGAACCGGAGGCTTCGAAGGATTGCCTGCCGGTGCCGTGCAGGTGCGTAACGACTACGGCAGCAGGGACTTCGGCGGGGCAGCGCCTCCGGAAGGGGACGGCCCGCACCGGTACGTGTTCACGGTGTACGCCGTCGACCGGGAGAATCTCGGCCCGGATGCGGACGCGACGCCGGCCCTGGTGGGATTCCACTTGCGGTTCCACGCCATCGCCCGCGGCCGGCTGATAGCCCACTATGAGGAGCAGGGGACCGGGGCGTAGCCGCCCGGCGGCCCGCCCCCTTTCGCCGGCCCGGCGCGCGGGAACTCGCCCGATCTTTGCGTGTTCTTGCACGATCCTGCTCCAGGCAGGGGATCATGTCGGGAGCGTGGTGAGATGGGGGCATGTCCCTCGACGAGTTCCGCGACCTGCTGGGCCGCCATGCGCGGCCCGACCTGAGCACGGCCATCGACGGCGTCCGGATCTGCCGAGCCGAACCGGGCGCCGAGCCGGAATACGAGATGTCCGGCGTCATGCTCGCGGTCATCGCTCAGGGAGCCAAGCGGCTCGCGCTCGGCGACAGGGTGTACGAGTACGGCGTCGGCCAGTACCTGGTCGCCTCGGCCGATCTGCCGGTGGTCGGCCGCATCGCCCAAGGACCCGAACTCGGTTTCGGCATGACGCTGCAGCCGGCCGTCATCGCGGAGCTGATGCTGCAGGCGGGTCCGGGCGACCTGCCGCCTTCGACCCGCTCGGTCCTGCCCGGGATCACGGTCAGCGACGCACCGGCAGAGTTGATCGACGCGATCGTGCGGCTGCTGCGCCTGCTGGATCGGCCGCGCGACCGCCGGGTGATGGTCCCCTTGGTCAAGCGCGAGATCCTGTGGCTGCTGATGACGGGGGAGCAGGGCGAAGCCGTCCGGCAGCTCGGCCTGGCGGACAGCAGTTTGACCCACATCGCGCGAGCCGTGGGCTGGATCCGCGACAACTACGCCGAGGCCTTCCGCGTCGAAGACCTGGCCCGCTCCTTCGGGATGAGCGTCTCCGCGTTCCACCGGAACTTCCACTCGGTCACGGCGATGAGCCCGATCCAGTTCCAGAAGCAGATCCGCCTGCAGGCGGCACGGCTCCTGCTGGCCCGTCGCCCGAACGACGTGACCGCAGTCGCCTCCAGCGTGGGGTACGACAGCCCCTCCCAGTTCAGCCGTGAGTACAAACGACAGTTCGGCGCGCCGCCCCGCGCAGACGCGGCACGCATCCGGGCCCGCACCCATCAAGCTGCGGTTGCGACGGCCTGACCGCGGGGGCGCCGGTGACGCCCCCGCCCGTCGCGACCAGTACACCGCACCCTTCGGCGACGCCGGGTATCACCTGGAACTGGCTGGCGATCAATTCGAAGGCACGTTGGGCTGTGGGTGGTCTGGAACGAGCCGCGTTCGTCCGCCAGGTCCTGCCAGAGACACGCTCTAGCTGACCGCTTCGGGTGGGATTCCGGTTTCTGATGGTGCCGGTTGTGGTCTCGTCTCTAGGCTTGAACAACCCTAGGGCCGGTTCGTTCGGCCGGCTCATGGCGATGTGGTGCAGGAGAGGTACGTGCTCAACGGCAAGTTGGTTCGGGACAAGATTCCTCAGATCATTCGCGCGAACGGAGCCGAGCCGGAGGTCTACGTGGCCGACCCGGTCGAGTACCGGCGGCGACTCCGGGAGAAACTCAAGGAAGAAGTCGCCGAGTACATGGAGGCGGACGAGACCGATGCCCCCGAAGAGCTCGCTGATGTCCTTGAGGTCGCCTTCGCCCTCGCGGCCGACCTCGGAGTCGATCCCGCGCAGTTGGAGAAGATCCGGGCTTCCAAGGCCGAGCAGCGAGGCGCGTTCGCTGAGCGTATCGTCTGGACCGGCAACCGCTGAACCGCGGCCGCCGGCACCGTAAGCGCTCTACACGTCGGGCTTGAACAGCACGACGTGGCTTACTCCCGGCAGGAACAGTGACCGCCATCGGTCTCACCCGCACCCAGGCACGTCGCACCCTGCGCTTCGGGATCGGCCGCGAGACCACGCCCGCCGAGATCGAGCGCGCCGCAGCGCTTATCATGCACGCTGCTACCAGGCATCAATCCGCTCGCTCCAACAGCATCTGAACCAGCGCCCGGAGCGCGGCGTATCCGAGTACGAGCCAGCCGGACCGGAAACACGCGAGATGGCGGGGAAGCGGCGGCCGGTATGTGTGAGGGGGCGGCTCACCCGGCCCGTGTTGGCGCGGAGCGTGGGCGGGGCCGGCCAGGCGTTTCCCGGCTGAGGCTTGTTCCCGCTCCCTGAGCCCCAAGACCGTTGGCCCCGCTGCCGGCGCACTCCTACCGACCGCCGCCGTGACGAAGCGTTCTGGTGGGCCCCGGGCGTTCGTGCGTTCAGCGGACGCTGCGGAGGTGCCCGCGACCGGCTTTGCGGGGCGCGGCCGCTTTCCGACGGGCCTTCGCCTGCTGGTAGAGGTTGAGGCGCTGTTCGTATTCTTCCTCGAAGTGGCCGACGTCCAGGCGTTCCTCGTCGGGAAGCGGGGCGAGGGCGATGGCTCGTTCTCGTGGGATGGAGTACGAGGCGAGCATGGGGTGAAGTTGCAGGCGTCCGCGGCCGACGGACTTCACCAGACGCGCTGCCACAAGGTAGGGCATGGCGCGGCTGACGACACCCCGGTCGACCGCGAGTCCGACACCGAGGTCCGCGTGGGTGGCGCGTACGAGGCCACCGGGCTGCTGTTGGGCCAGCAGGTAGAGGAAGATCGCGTACGCGGTGGGCGGCAGTCGGGGAATGTAGCCGAATCCCTGGACCGAGATCTGCGGGTGGTGCTGGGCGAGCGAGTATGGCGCCGCGGCGGTCATTCACTTCGCCTTTTCGCGGCCGGGCCGGGGGACCGTGGGCAGTTCGGCACCGACCTGTGCCATCGCCTTGAACGCCTCGGGCGCATCGTGGTCGTTGAGAATGTCTCGGAGCAGGTCGAGCTGCTCGACCCTCTCGCCGGCGCCACGCACTTTACGCTGCCCAAGTGGCGTCGGCCTGACTCCTCCGCGCAGTGCCGCGGCCGGCTGGAGTTGGTAGACCCCCCGCCGTACACGGCGAAGGACGCCGTCGTCCTGGAGGAGGTTCAGGGCCCAGGAGATGTGGGCGCGACTGTACCCACCGACCTCTAAGCCGATCTCGTCCTGCGTTTTCTCGATGTGCCCCCCGACCTCCTGCAGACCGATCAACGCCACCAGGACGACGAGCACGAACCGGTTCGCGGGCGCTTGGTAGCGTCGTGCCGCCCAGCGCATGAACTGGAGGCTGTCCATGCTGTAGTTGTCGCCGATGAAACCGCGAGTGGTGCTCAGCGGGTAGACGTACGCACCATGGGTCGGAGGCAGTTCCACCTGCGCGCCTTGGTGTACGCGCGAGGCCGACACCTGATCGGGGAGCGGCCGCCGGCGCTTGCGGGGCCGGGGTGCTGCCGGGATCGGCAATGCGGAGTCGTACGCGTCTGGCATTCGCTTGCCCCTTGGTTCTCAGATTCGCAGGGGACAGCGGTCGACTGTTGCACGTCTGCCACGTTCAATGTGCCGGAAGTGCAACAAAACCCTGAGATACGCCAGCCCTGCACTGACGCTCCCTCTCCTCAGAGAACCGCCTCAACCACACCAAAAAACTCACCGCGGAAACCCAGGATCTGCCACCGTTCGGTCACGACGACCCGCGCGTCACTCACCACCCGGCTCCTCGAACTCACCACCCGGCAGGACCTACTGATGGCACCCCCACCCACCACAGGCTTTGGTTGCACCTATGCAACCAAACCCACGCCCCCTCTGTTGCGGTACTGCTACACACTGCAGCCACTACGTCAGCGCTGCACTGACCGATCGCCCTTGGATACGTCAGCACTGCACTGACGCATCTCAAGCCCTACAGCGCGCTGACCAGTGAAAACAGCGGCGCCTCTCTCTTAGAAGGCCCATCTCTCCCGGAGTTCGTCGGACTTCCCGGCGGACCTGCCACCCCTGACCGGGTGCCCCTCGTTGGCGCAACGGCGACGGGACCCCGGGGAGGGGTGCTCTGACCTCTGAACTGCGCCACGGGCAGTGCTGCTCAACGATGCCCTCGGCGGCCTTGCATGGCTCTCGGCCGCCTGCCCCGCTGCAACTGGAACTGATCCGCGAAGCCCGACTGGGCCTCAGCCATAGAAGGCGCGCTCAAGCGACAGCCGCACTTTGCCCCCAGCCTTGACGAGTTCGCTCAGCCCCATCCGGTCTCAGCCACGCTATGACCATTCACGCTCCCGCGCTCCGACGGCGGGTTCCGGGGTGGGCGAGCGGTGGACCCACCCTGCTTGCCATGGAGCGCAGCGAATGGCGAGCAGGATCGCCCGCCGGGGGGCGTAGCCCCGGCCGGCTGCCGGGCCGGGACCCGGCGAACCTCAGGTGACAACAGCCTTCAGAAGAAGGGGCGGGTTCGCGGTTCTTCGGGCTGAGAGAAATCACCGGATTCAGGGGTCGAGGTGGCCGGACGGCAGGTGCCACAGGCCTCTCGCGTACACGGGACCCGCTCGGCGGGACCGCAGTACCTCCGGGCCGCGCTCGCCGTCGCGGCGCAGGATGAGGTGTACGCCGACCGGCACCGTGTGCGGGGGCCCGCCGCTTACCGCGCGACGCCGGGACGGTGCGCGAGGAGCACGGTGAACACGCCGTCCTCGCGGAGGGCTCCGTCGTGGGTGTGTTCGAGGAGGAGGGCGTGGGCCTGTTCCTCGAATCCGGTGTGGTCGGTGAAGAGGTCGGGTCGGGCGAAGCTGGTGGACCGCAGGTAGCCCAGGACGGTGCGTGGTGTCCAGGCGCGGGTGAAGGGGAAGTGGTGCTCGGCGATGTCCCTGAATGGGGAGTCGGCGAGGTCTTCCTCGTAGCGTCGGCCGGGTGCGCGGTAGGTGCCGGAGGTGCCGGCGCGGCGGTCTTCCCCGAGGTGGGACTGAATCAGCGTCCGCAGGGCCAGGGTCCACTCGGTCTGGTGGGTCCACAGGCTGCCGTCCCCCATGATGGCGATGGCGGCGTGCGGGGCGCTCACCCGGTCGGCCATGGTCAGCACCGCGGGACGGTCCATCCAGTGAAATGCCCGGCAGCAGGTGACCAGGTCGGCCTGGTAGCCGGGTTGGTCGGGGACGAACTCCTCGGCAGGCACGGCGTGCGCGGTGACGGTGCGCCCGCCCAGGTGAGGGCGGAGCTCCTCGAGTGCCGTGCCGAGCATCCCCTCGTCCTGGTCCACGAGGTCCATGCGGGTGGAGGGAGGCAGGACGGGGAGCAGGGACAGAGCCACCTGTCCGGTGCCGGCACCGAGGTCCAACAGCCGGGGCGTCGTCGCCCCGGTCAGTTCACGGACCAGGAGATGGACGACCTGGTCGGGCAGCCGGGGGCGGTAGCGGGCGTAGGAGCGGTCCACCGAGTTGAACAGGGACACGGGTCTCCGATCTCGTTGTGCGGGTGTGATGGTCAGTTGCGGGTATCGCGCCAAATCGAAGCGGCCACCGCCACTTCTGTCCTGCAGCTGCTCCTCCAGCAGGCGATCGCGAACCCGCCCACCGGGCGCCGGCCCGTCGACACCCTGGCCGTCGCCGAACTGATCGCCCTGGCCGAGCTTGTCCCGCAATGCGGAAAAGGCGCCCACTCCCGTATGACATCCGTATGCAACGCTGTTACCTGGTAGCGGACTTGGGAGGTCGCGTGATCACCGTAGGGCCGGTCTGATGCGAAGGCGGTCGGCTCGTCGCGGATTCCCTCGACGGAGGGACCAGTGCGTTCGTGTCGGGTGCCGTCGTCATCGGGAGCTGCGGGGTCGGGGGATGGCCGGGGCCACCGGTGGCTGCTCGTCGCCCGGGGCGCCTCTTGCCGTGGGGGCGGGGGCGGCCCGGCCGGGGGTGCCCCCGCCTTGTCGAATCCTGCGTTCACAGCGTGTTCTCCCTCATGAGGCGGTCCAGAGTCCGTCGTCCCCGAGCGGTGACGCTCGGGTCACCGTTGTCCGGGCCCCATGCCAGGCAGCTGACCGCGTCCAGTGCGGTCAGGCAGGTGAGCGCGTGCCGCTCGGCATCGGTGAGGGGGCGTCCGTACGACTGGAGGAAGGCCTGCTCACGGTCTGGGTGATCGAGCCATTCGTTGACGGTGAGGGTGACGAGGTCTTGAACGCGGGCGGCCGGCCGGGTGCGTTCGAAGTCGATGTGCGCAACCCCGGATTCGGAGACCAACCAGTTCCTGGGCCGGTTGTCGCCATGGATGAAGCCGACCGGTACCGGTCCGATGCGGCGGAGGTGAGCGGCGTGGTTGCGGATCAGCTGCTGCTCGACTGTGGTGAGCCGGTCTCCGGCACGGGCCAGGTACTTCTCCGCCCCGTCGGCTGCGGCCGCCAGGGACGCTTCGGCCTCTGTCAGGTCGTCGCGGTCGAGTTCACCGGCTTGGTGGAGTCGGGCACACAGCACTCCGGCCTGCCGGTGAACCGAGCGCCACCCGGTGGTGTCCAGGCCGAGTGTCTTGGCCGGGACGCCGGGGACCGCAGTGAGCAGCAGGAGAAAGTCCTGCGCGCGACTGTCGATGAGGTGCGGCGCACGGCCGTATCCGAGTGCGGGGACGATGTGACGGTAGGCCCGGTTTTCGCGGCTGAAGAACTTCACCGAGGGCGAGATCTTCACGTAGCGGTGGATCCTGTCGGTGCCTTCCAGGTCCCACACGCGGGAGCGGTCCCAGTCGTGGGAGGCGTCGCGTACGGACAGGATGGGGCCGATTTGCTGCTCCGCCCAGGACCGCGCCGTCGCCGGGAGCGGCTTGGTGCGCCTCATCGGGTGCATCACCTGTTGCGGTGTGAGGCCGTCAAGGGACAGGCCGCGGGTCCGTCGGATGGGGTGGGGTCGGGCATTGGGTCCTCCTGACGGTGTCGGAACGCGCCGGCCGGCGGTTTGAACGGGGATGGCCGGGTCATCGGTCCTGGGACAGTGCGAGGAGCTCGGCGAACGTCCCGCCGCCGTGGACCAGGTCGTCGTACCGGCCCTGCTCCGAAATGCGGCCGCCTTCCATCACGATGATGTGGTCGGCGATCCGGGTGTTCTCCAGGCGGTGGGTGACCACGATCGTGATGCGGTCAGCAGCGATGACCTTGATCTGCTCGAAGATCTTGTGCTCGCCGCGGGGGTCCATCTGAGATGTCGGTTCGTCAAGGATCAGTAGGTCAGGGCGTCGGTACAGGGCGCGGGAGCAGGCAGTGCGCTGCCATTCGCCTCCCGAGAATTCGTGGCCGCCGAAGACGTCGCGGGCGAGCAGGGTGTCCAGACCGGAGGGGAGGGCTTCGACGGCTTCTCGCAGACCGACGGCGTCGATGGCCTCCCAGACGGGGGTGTCGTCGTGGGTGCGGGGCTGGCCGAGGGTGACGTTCTCGCGGACCCGTACCGGCCACTGGGCGAAGATCTGCGGCACGAGACCGGTGCGGCGCCACACGGATGCGGGGTCGGTGTCGGCGAGGTCGACTCCGTTCCATGTCACCCGGCCCTTGTCTGCGAGGTAGATCCCGGTCAAGAGCCGGGTGAGCGTGGACTTGCCCGAGCCGTTGGCGCCCACGATTGCGAGGATCTGGCCGCGTTTCAGGGTGAGGGAGATGCCGTCGACGGCGGGCATGTCCTTGCCGGGGTATTGGTAGACGACCTCGTCGAGCCGGATTTCCCGTACGGGACCGTCGAGTTCGGACTGTCCGCGCTGGGGTGCGAGGGCGGCGGCCTCGTCGAGGAAGTGCTGCATGTCGCTGAGGTACAGGCTGGTGTGGAATACAGCGGCGCCGTTGATGACGGCCCCCGAGAGAGCGGCGAGCGCGGTCTGGACGGCGATGACGGCCGTGGCGGCGATGGCCGGTTCGATCCTGCCGGTCACCGCCAGCCAGGCGAGTGCGCCCCAGGTAACGAGGAGGAAGGCGCCGCCGGCGAGCGCGGACAGCAGGGCGATACGCAGGGTCCTCGGGGCGGCGGCCAGGGTGCGGCGGTCGCAGCGGTCGGACAGGGCCCGGTACCAGTACACGAGATAGTCCGTCATCGAGTTGGCCCGGACCTCGTCCCCGTACTTCGAGGTCGTGGCCCACCAGCGCATCATGCCGCGGACATTGCGGTCGGAGACGTTGGCGTAGTGGATCTCGTAGTCGACCCGGGCGCTGAGTACGGCGCCGATGCCGGCGGGGAGGACGGCGAGCAGGAGGAGCGGCAACAACAGGATGTTCAGCACGGACAACACGCTGCCCGCGGTGACCAGGCGGATCAGGGAGGTCAGGAACCGCTGGGCATCGGTGATCATGACGTGCGTGCGGACCACCCCCATCTCGGCGGCCTCCTGCCGGTCGGAGAATCCGTCCTTCGCGTAGGCGGCGGCCTCCACCCGGCAGACCGCTTCCACCAGTGCGCTGTCGACCTCCGAGGTGAGCAGGGGAGTGATGCGCCGGGAGGCGTAGGTGGCCACCGCCGCCGTTCCCCGGTTCAACGCGGCGGCGACCGCCACCACGAGGAGCGCGGGCAGGGCGCCGTGCAGCCGGTCCGCCGGCGAACCGGCGCCGAGCATGGGGCTCATGGCCCGGGCGGTGGCGGCCAGCAGCACCGCGGCCGTCACCCCGGTGACCACCTGGCAGCCGGCCAGCAGCTGTACGGCCCGCCGGTCGGTGCGCCACGAGAGCCGCGCGATCCTGCCCAGGACGGACGGGATCTTCTCGCACATCTGCCGGAAGGAGACCTCGGCGAGCGGGTTGACGGAGTACTGCCCGCTGTAGGTGATCTCCGCGGGAGGGGGCGGTGGGGGCGTGCCCGAGGGGGTGGCGTGGGCGTCGGCTGCGGTCATGTGGTCTCCCTGGACGTTCGGTTGGGCGCCGTCGATGGGTCAACGAGGACGGCGGGATATCGAACACATGTGTTTCAGACGTGCTGGATTCCGCGGAACTCCGGGCGATGCGGAGCATGCGCGATGCACCGACCCGTGCCGCGCACGGAGGGCCTCGGCGAGGCGAATGGCCGAAACGCCGATGGTGTCCTCGGGCGGCGGACATCGGCGGGGAAGCAGAGGCGCGCGTCCTTTCGATTTGGCTGGTGGGGATCTGTTGCGGGAGGTCCGGCCGGGCGGGCCCGCCCGGACCGCACGAAGACGCTGATGTAGCGTGCGGCGCCCGATCAGGGGCTCGCGCGGTCCTCACGTGAATCCGTGGCAGGAATGGGACGGCGTGCGTGGAGTCGCACGATGTCCAGGCCTTGCTGGAAGGCGACCGGGGTCTCCGAGAGGTTGAGCCGTAGGAGCTGGCCGCCGGGATACAGCGCGTCCCAGGCGGCGGAGGTCCCGCCGTGGACGACGGTCGGGTTGAGCCGCAGCCCCGCTCGCCCGCACTGCGCCACCCAGGGCAGGAAGTCCTCCTGCGAGGTGCTGAGTTCGGCGAACGCGGACGGCGCATCCCGGGCATGGAGCCGGCCGCGGGCAGTCGACTGCCGCTTGAAGCAGCACACCACGATGAGCCGGGCAACCGCGACACGTGCCAGGTGCCGCGACCGCGCCGTCAGCGGCTCGCTGCCTCACCCCATGTTCGGCCGCCGCTCCTCACTCGATCTGTCTGCGGGGAAGCACAATCGTGCTCCTCCTTGACCACAGTCGGACGAGCGGGAAGCCGGCTGGACCCCGGACGCTGGTCCGCGGACTTGCCCGGCAAGAGGCTTCGGATCTTGCCAGCGAAGTCAGGGCCTGGGAGTGGGAGGTCCATGTCAGGCTCGCGAAGATAGCCGGTAGCCACAGCGGTGGGCATGTAGTCCATGAGTCCGGTGACCGCGGGGGAGCGGGGCCTGGCGATCTGTTTGGCCAGGTGGTGCAGGATACGCAGGATCGTGGTGGTGGGTGCGCCGTCGATCCGATCAGGCGTCTGCCCTTCGGGCGCGGGCTGGACGTCGTCGGTCTGACGATGCCACCACAGGGCGGTGTCGTCCTCTCCAAGCGCGAGGTGGTGGAGGTAGAGGCAGTAGGCCGCGGCGGCCTGGCCCGCACCGGCGGCGTACTGCCACCAGAACCTGGCGCCGTCCTCCGCGTCGGTCAGTTGGAGAACACAGGCGAGGACCAGGGCGCTGCGAGGCTCGGGTACTTGCTCCGTGACGAACTTGGTGACGGTGCCGGCCGGAGTGTGACTGACCAGGGTCTCGCAGAGCGCTCGGAGATCATCGGCTGCGGCATGGTTCGGATGCTGGCCATTGGGCCGAGGGATGGCCTGCGCGCTGTCGGGGGTGGAGGAGGGCACGATGTCGGCTGGCACGACCCGGTCGCGGACCAGCAGGGCCCGGGAAAGGATCGCTTCGACGGATGTCATTCGATGAGTCCTTCGGTGTCGGGCGGCGGGCAGAGCGTGTTTTCCACGTGTCGGAGGGCGTGCAGTTCGTCGGACAGCACGGTGGGAAGCGGTAAGCCAAGAAGCGACGAAGCTTCCTCGGGAGAACTTCCACAGAGGTAGCGGAGCACCATGACGTCCTGGTGGGCGTCGGGAAGTCCGCTGATCACCCTGAAGAGTTGAAGGCTCTCGGCGAGCTGGGCGGTGCGCTCGGTCGTGTTCGTCAGGTTCTGCAGGGCGACCGTGTCGAAGGCGGCGAGTCCGAGGTCGGGTCGGCCGTCCAGGTGGGGAGTTCTCGCCATGACATTGGACCGCAGGGTGTTCCAGGCGAAGCGGCGGCTGTCGGGGCTGGCGAGGGCCTCGGGCCAGATCAGCCAGAGGATGTTGAAGGTGTTCTCCACAGCGATGTCGATCGACTCGCCGAAGAGGAACACCTGGGCGTAGCGCCGGTAGCCGTTTTGCACTGTCTGGCAGAAGGCTCCGTGGTCCAAGGGTGGGATGTCATCCGTGATCACGAGAGGCTCTCCGGTGGATCGTTCGATCCACCCGGGAGACTTCTGGACGTCGAGAGCCGCTTGGCGCCATAGGCGGTAGAGGGGCCACTCCGGCATTTCCAGCTCGCTGGACAGCCGGTTGAGAACCTCCCACCGCGGATAGAGGCCCAAGCCGCGCAGGAGTTCGGAGAGTTTGGACTTGGCCAGTGGCACCTTCAGACTCAGCTCGTCCAGTGTCATGCCGCTGGCCAGGTAACTGCCTCTGACCGGATCCAACCAGGCCCGGTGGGAGCTTCCGACGTTGGTCGCGATCGGGCCGAGTTTGCGGCCGGGCCGCTTGGGGTCGAAGGAAATCGTCACCGGGCCCCGTCCTCCCCGTCGGGCACCGCCTCAACGCGATGACCGGATGCCGGCGCACTGCGGGCACGGCTTGCCTGGATGACCTGCTGGATCGTCAGCCCCAACACCGGGGCGAGAGTCACGATCGCGGATTCCTGCCCTATCGCGACCATCGCCACGCTCCAGCCGAGCACTATGAGCAGCGCAGCGATGGTCACTATGTGCTTTCGTTCCATGCCATTCCTTAGACGTCGGTGACGGCCTTGTCCGCCTGGCCATCCGGGACCACGGCGGAACTCTCCTCCGCCGGTGCCGAACCGTCGTTGGAGAGGCGCCTCAGCATGGACCGCCGCACCAGCGCTACGCCACGTGATCATGGATTCACGGAACAATCACCCTCACGAACCGTCAGAAAAACGACCACAGATGACCGTTCGCGTCCAGGGAATGGCTCAGGAGTCACTCAGCCGAGAGAAGTTCCGGGTTTTCCTTGCATCCCGCCACCCACAGCCGTCCAATGGAAACAGGACACCATCGGTGTCGGCCTTCCATCCGGAAGCAGCTGCTCTCATGCCGAGATTCACCCCGGGGGCAGCTCAGCCGTTGTCCTCCTGACCGCTGTTGGAGGCCAGGAGGACAACGGGCGCCCATCAGGGCCTGATGACGCTAGCCCACCCCTCTGACAATGCGTCCGACCGCCGCTTCTGGGTGGGCCTCTGGCCACCCCACAGTGAGACTGTGCCTGGCAAGCCAGAAACCGCCCACTCGGTTTACCGCGGTAAACCAGAGCACGTCCGCGGCCCTGCGGCCTGACCCGGTGCCGACTCTGCCGGCCGGTGACCCGTCTTCGTTTACCGCGGTAAACCAGGCGCTGCCGCCAGCGGGGGAGGAGGTCGGCGCTCAAGGGCCACTCGACGTAGCTCCGCAGAGCGACGATCCGCGACAGGTTCCCGATCCTCGCTCGCCCGCTCCAGCCCCTTCCCAAGCGCAGCGGTCATCATTCTTCGTGCCCTGGACGCGCGTTGGCTCGTACTACGGCTGCGGCCAAAAGCACGGTGACGTCGGTCCGGTACGGGTCGATGTAGTTCTCGCGGTCGTCGAAGTCGAACGGTGCGCTCGTCGCCGTGACGGTGAATCCCGGGAGGAGGGTGGCCGCTCGGTCCTGCAGTTCGGTGTTGAGGCGGTCGGCGTCGCGGGAAGCGATCCGGGTCTGCGAGTAGGGACCGAGGCGAAGCAGGGTGAAGCTGGATCCCTCGGGCTCGCGGGCGTGGACGTCGACGCTGTAGTGGGCCGGGGACATGCCGACGTCGTCGGGGAGGTCGAGGCCCGCGGCCGCATGGGAGAGCGCGGTATAGGCCGGCTGCCATCGACCAAGGATTGTGGCGGTCGCGCAGCGGAGCCAGCCGGTGTTGTACCAGCGGTCGTACGGCGTGTGCGGGGTGTTGGGGTGGACCAGGGCGACGGCGATCACGTCGGGTCCGCGGTCGTCGCCCGGCCGGATGTGGGCCCGCTCGATGTGGGCGCCAACCCGGACGGCTACATCCTCGCAGCAGCCGGGCGTCCAGGGTTCGGGGGTGCGCAGGGCGGCGACCATCGCGCGGAACGCGTCGACGACGGCCTGATCCTCGGGGGCGAGGACGGTGTCGCGTGCGGTGGCGCAGCGTCGGAACAGGCGACGGTTCATCTGGGGTTCTCCTGCTCGGGGTGGGTGGTGGAGATGAGGGCGAGGGCGGCGGTCACGGTGTCGTTGAGGGTGGTGGGGACTGGTACGCCGTGGCGGCGGGCGACGTAGATCAGGTAGCGGTTGCGTTCGAGGTTGGGGCAGTCGGGTGGGCAGCCCAGGACCGCCCGTCCCGACCTCGAGGCCGAACTCGACGTTGGTGGTCATGGCCGGCGGCGGGGATGGGCTCGCGGGCCATGACCAGGGTGATGGTGCCGTTCACGCCGTGGCTCCGTTCTGCGCGGCGGCGCGGGCGGCGCACACCGAGGTGCTGAGCGCGGTGATCAGGTCGCCAAGCGACCCAAGGACACCAGCCCGCTGGTCCTCATCGCGGTGAAGGAGACGCAGGGTCTCGCCGCGGACGGCGGGGCCGACAAACTCCTTCGCCTCGTCAAGCAGCTAACTCCGAACCGAGGCGGAAGACGGCAGCCGCCCCGCCTAGGCGACCCACCGATCGGTCGACGGCCGGTCGGCCCGGGTCACGGCGACGATGTCCGGGGCGGCGGCCACCGCCGCGGCGAGCGTGTCCCGCACGGGTACGCGGTGCCGCTCTGCGACGGAAATCAGGTAGCGGTTGCGTTCCGGGTTGGGGGAGCCGTCCGGTCCGATCGGCGGGTGCAGGTAGCCGAACGAGATCAGGCGGATCGAGTGGGTCGGGCGGACCAAGATGCCTCCGGTTCGCTGGTGAAGGTCAGGAACGACACGACGTAGCGCCGTGCCCGGGCGGGAAGGTCGGGAGCCGGAGCTGCAGGGGTGGACGGCGGGGGACCGCTCCAGCACGGTGCGTGGGATGCGGAGGGATGAGCTCCGACGCTCGCCGTGCCGGTGCGTCAGCCGTGGACTCGGATCATGGACGCCGTACGCATGGCTCAGCGAGTCAGGTTGGCGAGGAAGGACTCGGCTGCCGACCACGGGGTCAGCTCGATGCCGAAGCCGCTGTGTACATCGGGTCCTTGGATGTGAACCAATCGGCCGGACAGGTGGACGACGTCGCCGGTGCGGAACGCCCCGGTATAGGCACCGAGGTAGCTGCGAAGGTGGGTGATCCGGCGGGCGAACACGGAGGGCTCGTCAACCGTGGACTCGATGACGGTGTCCACCTCGATCCCGTATAGCGCCGGCGTGACCAGGCCCTCGGAGTGATCCGTGATCCGGGCTAGGACGGAGATCGCCCCTACCTCTTTGGCGACCACCCCCGCGAACGTCTTGTCGCCGTCGGCCCTGAGCGGCTCACAGTTGATGTGCGCCCCCGCACCGGCTGTCAGGCCCTGCAGTTTGCGGGCCTCCTGGCGCATGAGCGCGTCGAAGCTTCCTCCCACCATGTACTTGGCGCGCCGCACGTACAGCCGGGTGAGGCTCTCGCCCTCGTACGGATGGATGAGGGCGCGTTCGGCGAACAGCGCTTGCGCCGCCTCGTAGCCGCGCGGCCCGTAGCAGACCAGATCGATGTCGGAGCGGGCGTTGCAGGCGCCGACCAGGAAAGACCCGGTCACGCCGATGACGTCCGCGGCGCCGGCCGTGACGATCCAATTGATGATGGCGAGCAGGTCCTCGCTGACCGCCGTTCGGTCCAGGAGGCCGGGGGCCTGGTGCAGTGCGGCGAGGGTCTGGCGGCAGGAGTAGTGGGTGACGATGTCCTCACGGGGCACGCCGGTGATGACGCACCCCACGGCGGCGGAGTAGATGTAGCACTCGGGCCGGTCGGCGAGAATCCCGAACGCTTTGGACACGACGCTGTTCTGCCGGTACGTGCGGCCGAACAGCACCCGATCGCCGCGGGCATCCGGGTAGTACTTGACGTACCCGAGGAAGTGCGTGCCGGGATGGACATCGCCGATGACTTTGAAGATCACCCCAGCGCGGTCCAGGAGGTAATCGCGGTCACGGATGGTCGCCAAGGCTGTGCCCAGCGGCGAATTCTTCGAGGCCGGGGAAGTGGGCGGTGTCGACCGTCCCGGTGCGCTCATACTGCTCGAGTCCCTTCATGAAGAGGTGACGGCGGTACTGCCACTTCAGGTGCTTGTCCGTGCGAGAGGCGTCGGTGGGCCGCATCAGGGCGAGGAAGAACAGGGCCTTGACGAGCAGGTAAGCGCCCAGGTTCTGGCTGGCCGGCTGTCCGAATGCGTTCAGGCTCGCGTCGTCCAGCGCATCGAGGTAGCGGCGTCGTTGGCCAGGGCCGGCGGCGTAGCCCTTGTTGCCGCCCTTGAAGGCGATGATTTCCAGGGCCGGGACGGCGTCGTATCCCAGGGGCACCAGGCCGTGGTGCTGCCAGTCGATGACCCCGGCCGGCAGGACGTTGGGCAGGCCGTAGTCGAGGTGGCCCCACACCAGCGGAACCGTCTCCAAGTGGTCCAGTGCGTCATCGAGCGCGGCGTGCGTCCGGGGGTTGTCCAGGTCGGGGTTCTCCTGGAAGACGTTCTGGGTGAACCCGGCGCCCTCCAGCCACTGCCGCAGTGTGCCGGGCGTGGGCTGGACGCGATGGGCGGCCTGGGCGCGCAGCAGCCGGGCGGCGACCTGCGCGGCAGTGTCGACGACGACGTCGGCCAGGTCGCGACCCTCGTCCAGTGACGCCACTGCCCGGTCGTGCAGGGTTTGGTCGCCCAGCGACTCCTCCACGACGAAGTAGCGGCCGGCGTCGGTGACACCCGATTCCAAGATGTGCGGAACCGGGTAGTCCAAGTCTGCGATCCGGCGCTGGAATGTGGCCTCCGCCTGGAGGTCGGCGCCGCCGGTGCGCAGGTAGCGCGTTCCGTCGCTGGAGACGTACACCGCGCCGTCGTCGGCGGCGGTCCGCTTCTTGACGAACCGCCAGCCGTTCTCGTTCTCGTTCATCAGCTCGCTCCTTCCGGCTCCTGCGCGAAGCCGTGGGTGACCGGGTACTCGGGGATGGCCTGGGACAGGGTCCGGACATCCATCACCCAGCGCATATCACCCGCCGCGACGCTGCGCCGCAGTTCGGCGAGGACGCCACCTTCGGGTGTGTCCGGCCGGGCCAGGTGGGCGCGGCGCCAAAACTTCAGCAGGCCCGGAAGCTGTGCCGCAGTGATGCCCGCCCGCAGATGCAGTGAGCACAAAGGCAGGAACCATGCGAGGAACAGATTTCGTAGCGCCGGGCTGACACGCTGCACCTCACACAGCTGCTGCAGCGCCGCGCTGTCGTCGTACGGGATGCGCCCGTGCAGTGCGTACCGCAGCCGCGTTCCGTTGTGCTGCCGGAATGGGGCCCCGTAGGCGGCGACGTTGGCCGCGGCGTTCTCGGTGACCGCCATCACGGGCCGCCCGGCGTCGGATCCGGCGGCCGCGGCCAGTACGGCGATGTGCAGGCCGGCTCGCGGGTCCAGGACCAGGCCGTCGAGCCCGAGCGGTGCGAGGCTGATGCCGTGGTCGCGGGTGCGGGACAGGATCAGCCGCTCCGGAACGTTGTGGGCGATGGTCAGCAGATGTCCCGGTGTCCGCGCGTGGTGGGCGTGGAAGTCATCCCGTGCGAGCACTGGTGCGCCTGGGGGCCGGTCCCAGAACAGCAGCCGCCGCGTGTGGGGCCGCGAGCGCTGATGCCCGCAGGCCCGGCAGGCGTGGGCGACGCTGCCGGTCATGTGACCGCAGCGGGCGCACAGACGCACCGCAGCGGGAGCGACCGCCAGAACGCCTTCCCGCAGAAGGTGTTCAATCATCTCCAGCGCGAGGGCGGCCACGACCGGCGCGGTGTCGGTGAGAATCCCACCGGCCGGGACCGCGCCCGGTGCGTACTTGGCGGCGATCGCGCGTTCTTCCCTTTGCTGCCGGCCGACGGTGCCCCCCTCGGGGGCACCACGGTGGCGCAGGTCTCCGGCCAGAGTGACGGTGTTCCACAGATGCGGGACCGGCCCACGGTCGAGGAGGGCGTTGAGTGCTTCGGCCGCGCGGATACCGGCCGCCTTGCCGGGCCGTTCGGCGAAGGTGAAGAGGCCGTTCTGCACGGGCCCGTTGAGGTACAGGACGTTCATGACCACAGTCCTTTCAGCAGTCCGGCCGGACGGTGCCGCGGGCGTGGAAGAGGCCTCCGGCCTGTTCGTAGACCAGGACGGCGGCGTTGGGTGTCTTGCGCACACGGGCCTCCTCGACCAGTTCCGTCACGGGCCGGCTCTCCAGGACCGCGCGCAGCGCGAGGATCGCGGTGTGGTGCGTGAACGCCACGACATCTGCCCCGCGCGCGACGGGCAAGCCCTCGACGAACGCCGTGGCCCGCCGCATGACCCCGCGGGCAAGGGACTCCCCGCCGGCGCCGGGAGGAGTCCACAGGTGCTTGCGGGTCTGCCGGTCCTGCGTCCCCTCCGGGTAGGTGGCGAACAGCTCTCGTTTGGTCATGTAGGTGGCCGCGCCGTAGTGCTGCTCGTTCAGGAGCGCCGTCACCTCGAACGGCAGACCGGGCAGAGCAAGCGCGGCGGTGTCCAGGGCGCGGCGGTACTGCGAGGTGCGGACCGCCGGTTCGGGTCCGGCCAGCTCTCGCAACGCCTCCCGCAGCCACAGGCACTGAAGGAAGCCACGGGGCGTCAGGCCGACAACGTCCCGGGACAAGGCGTGCGCGGCCGGCCCGGTCCACGGTCGGGGATCCTCGTAGAGGCCGGTGTACTTGGTGGCGTTCTCGATGGACTCGGCGTGGCGGACGAGGAAGAGCATCTGCGTCCTCTCTGTGAAGGTGCCGTGCCGAACAGCGCCGTGCCCGCACGGGAGTCGGGCACGGCGCTGCGTGTGTGTTCGGCGGCTACTGGGCAGTGGCGTTGGCGACCACGAGGAACTGGTCGCTCGACAGGTCCATCAGGACCTGAGCATCGGCGCCCTGGGCCCTCTGGGTGGCGGCGCATTCATCGGCGGGCCAGGAGGAGCCGCTCCAGGACGGTGCGGGGCTGCGTGGTGATGACCATCAGGCGTCGCTGCCGGTCACACGCTCGTGGATGTCGATCAGGGTGGCGATGGCGTCCGGGTTGTCTGCGAGGCCGACCCACATGCCGCCGGTGGTGAAGACGGGCACGGCATCGGTATCCGCGTCGAAGATCACAACGTAGTCGCCGTACCGGTCCAGGACCATCTCCCGCAGGACGGGGAGTGAGGCGGTGTCCAGGACCTTCAGCGCGTCGACGGTGAGCCGGGTCGGGGCGCCGTCGGTGGTGGGCTGGAGAAGGGTACCGGTGACGCGCAGGAGGTCGCCGGGCTGGATGTCGCGCAGCAGGACGTCGGTGATGCGTGGGTCGGCGGTGGTGCAGACGTAGATGGTGTCCGGGGTGTCGGCGGCGATCCGGTCCGCGTCGGCGGGGGAGTGGATCAGATCGAAGACGGCGGTGCCCCAGCCGATGCCGGGGCCCGGGATCGCATCGACGTAACCGTCCACGGCGAGGTGGGGCGGGGGGCCGGCCATCAGCGGGCCTCCGTCGGGGCCTTGGCGGTGCGCGGGGAACGGGGTCGGGGGGTGTACTGGGCGCGGAGCAGGACCTCGCAGTTGTGCTGTTGCCGGCCTGGGGTGATCGGCCGGGCCTTGGGGCCGCTGCGGTGCCAGAGCGGCGAGGCGGGCGGTTCCGGGTAGGCGAGGGCGTGGTCGACGTCGCGGTGGGAGGACATACTTGGGTCTCCGTCTCGTCTCGTACGGGATGGGAGGCCCGGGACAGGCGAGCTGGTTTGGACGCCGATGTGCGTCTGTCCCGGGGCAGGGCTACAGCTCGAACGGGCGGGGGTTGAGCCAGCTGTACGGGCTGTTCCAGGGGCCGGCCTTCGCGGCGGGCCAGTCGAGTTCCCAGCCGGGCCGGTAGCCGCAGGCGCCCCAGCCGTCCGGGCGCCCGTGGGGGATTTCGCGTCCGGCTTCCGCCGCGGCGCGGGCGGCGTCGTAGACCTCGTGGGCGGCCTTGATGGCGGCGCTGTTGCTGTCGGCGCGGCCGGTGAAGACGTGCACGCCGCGCAGGCCCGGCGATTCGGTGTTCCGTATGGGGACGTCCACCTCGAAGTAGTCCTTGGCCATGACGTCCAGCTCCTCTCGTGCTCGCGGTGGTGAGGGACCACCGCGACCGTCCCGGCCCGGGCCGGTGGCGGCAGGGGGCGGGGCGGCACGGAGGACCATCACCCAAGCGCGGCCGGATCCGCGGCGAGGACTTCGTAGACGTCGATCACGTCCTCGCCGCCGGACCAGGTGCCGGGGGCGTGGCGGATGTAGACGATGCGCAGCGGGGAGCCGTCGCGGGCGGCGACGTCGTACTCGTGCACCAGGTGCTCTTTGAGCGCGGACCGTACGGCCGGGGCCACCGACCGGGCGGGTACCCGGGCGGGGAAGGGCAGGAAGTGGGCGTCGTTGACGGTGGTGTACTGCAGGGCCTGGCGCGGCCAGAGCCGGGCGGCGTTCATCGCGCTGTGCTCGCGCAGGGCCTGGGTGTGGGCGTCGTAGTACGTCTTCGCGGATGCGGTCATGGGCATGGGTGGGTCTCCTTCGGAGTGCCGGTCGGGTCAGAAGCCGAGGTCGAGGCGGATCGTGATGGGGATGCGGCGGTCGCCGTAGTCGCGGCGCGGGTCGTGAACGGTGCGGCGGTGCGCGGCAAAGCCGGCCGCACCTCCCTGGATCGGGATGCGGCACTCCCCGCAGCCCGACAGCCACTCGTCCCCGGCCGGGAGGTCGGCCGGGGTGAGGGGGTGCGGGTGGGGGCCGTCGGCGGCGCGGCTCACGCGCGGACCGCCTCGCTGTGCAGCTGCTCCTGGGCCTCGTCGTCCTGGTCGTGGCCGGTGTTCGAGCCGTGGACGGTGCAGACGATGTCCTCGCTGTCGTCGAGGTCGCCGGCCAGGGCGCGGGCGAGGCAGGTGACGCTGTACCCGGGCGCCCAGGCGTAGCTGGTGCATTCGTCGTCGTGGGGGCAGGGGAGCGCGACGTCGAAGCCGTAGTCGCCCTCGCCGTCGACGTTGGTCCGGAACGCGAGGGTGAGGTACTGCCGGCCGAGGCGGATCTCCGCGACGCGGTCACCGTCGGCGGTCGTCGAGCCGGGCTTCCACCGCCACAGCGGCAGGATCTCTTCGCCGAACACGCGGCGTACGAGCAGCATCTCGCCCAGGCCGTCGCCGCCGTCCAGCCCGAGGTCGGCCTGCCGGGCATCGCCCAGCCGCTGGAGGAACGGGAGCAGCTGGCGCAGGCTCTCGGAGAAGAGGACCCCGTTGAAGCCCTCGGCCAGGAGCTTCGGGTGGGAGCGGAGCATCGCGGTGTGCTGCGCGCGGACGGTGTCGTCCGGGACGGTCCGGTTGGCCGCCCGTGGGGCCTGGCGCTCCACGCACACGGAGACCGGGGTGGAGACCATGACCGCGATGGCGGGCATGTTGTGCCGCTTGGCGGCGGCGACCAGCGGCGCCCTTGTCGCGGGGGTGACGTTCGTGGCGTCTACGACGGTGAACCGGCGGCGGCGCATCCGGGCCTCCAGGAGCAGGTGCAGGGCTGCGACGGCGTCGCCGGTCGCGTCCTGGTCGCCGGCGTCGTCGCTGACCGTCTCGCGCAGCGCGTCGAGAGAGAGGACCTGCGAGGCGGGCCAGGTCCTGGCGAGCGTGGACTTGCCTGCTCCGCTGGCCCCGATCAGGACCACGAGGCAGCTGTCAGGCAGGTACGGGAAGAACGACGACGTCATGCGAGAACTCCTTGGATCGTGGCTGCGGACGGGATGCGCGTGAGGGACGGGCGGGTCACCGGGTGGTCGCGCTGGTGGTGGCGATGAGCGCGGCGACGGTCTCGCAGCCGTGGTGGAAGGCGCCGTCGAGGTGGAACGCGCCGTTGATGCCGTGCGAGGCGAGTCGGTAGAAGCCGCCCTTGCCGGTCTTGTCGGCGAGCTTCTCCAGCAGGCCCTTGCCCGGGACGCGGCGATCCGCGGCGTAGTGGGTACCGAACGAGACCGCGAGCGCGGTGGCGGCCGCGGCGGGGTGAACCCGGATGCCGAGCGCGCGGGCGCCGAGCCCGGCGACGATCGCCTGCGTGGCCACATAGGTCAGGCAGTGGTGCAGGCACGCGGCCCGGCCGCTGGCCGTTCCGTGGGTGGTCTCCTTCTCGGTGACGGGGTCCGTGAAGGTGACCGGGTGCTCGTCGGAGGCGCCCTTCACGCGGGCGCAGAAGTCGGACTGCACCCAGAAGTCGCCGATGGCGCTTCCGGCGCGGGTCAGTCCGAGCAGGGCGGCGAAGACAGCGGGGCGGTACGTCATGCTGGGGTCTCCTGATCTCGAATGCGGGTGAGGGAGCGGGGTGGCCGGCCCTTTGCCGATGCGCGGCCACCCGGCGGTCCCGACCCCGGCCGGTATGGCCGGGGTCGGGGTCGTTCAGAACGGGGCTTCGTCCGGCCAGGCCGGAAGGGGCTGGAGCCGGACGCGCAGTTCGCGCCGGTCGGACCAGCAGCCGCACGCCTCCATCTCCGGATTCGCGCCGCCGGTCCACCAGCCGCCCTCGCCCCTGCAGTCGGGGCAGGAGCGGCGAGGCCGGGGCGTCAGCTCGATGCGGTGCCGGTCGGCGTGGAGCTCGAGGTGGCTGGCCCTGAGCACGGCGGTCCTCTCGGATCAGGCGGCAAGCAGGTGCTTGGCCGGGGGAGCGATCTAGGAGGCGGGGTCGGCGAGCGTGCCGTCGAAGCACTCCAGACAGGACCCCAAGGTCTGCAAGGGAAGGCAGTGGAAGTAGCGCCGGCCGCAGGGGCCGGGACACGTCTGGCGTGCGGCCATCGCCTTGTCGAGCGCAGCTTCCTTCGCGAGCGTCATCGCGAACTTCGGCTTCGCCAGGTCGATCCGGTACAACCACGCGAAGCGCTTCCCGCCACGGCACTCGATCCGCGCGACGGGCTCCTGGCCGCCGGGGCGCAGTCCCATCTCCCGCAGTTGGCGGCGGGTCGCAAGGTCCGTGCGCCCGGCCTGCCTCCAGAGGAAGACAGGTAAGGAGCCGTCGCCGGGGTCGTACGGGTCGACGTCGACCAGGTCATGGTCCTGGTCGGCCATCACCTGCTCCATGCGCCGGGCGACCGGTCGGGGCGCTGCGGGTAGCGGGGGCCGGGGCGCTGCGGGCGGAGCCGGCCGATCCGGCGGCGCGGGCGGGGGATGAGCACGGGCTGTTCCTCCGGTCGTCGGTGGGCGGTGCTCGAATCAGGCGGTGATGCCGGCGATCTGCGCGGCCTGGGGGCCGGTGAGGGTGAAGTCGGAAGCGGCGAGGAGTGCTTCGGCGACAGCGGTGATGCGGGCCCACTCGCGGTCGACGCGGTGCTGGGCTGTGGCCATGACGTGGTCCCAGGCCAGACCGCCGCCGGGGGCGGGCCCGGTCTCGGTGACCGGGACGCCTGCGGCGGTGAGGATGTTCAGCGTCATCTGCTTGTCGTGGTCGGCCACGGTGAGGCTCGCCGTCTCGGGGGTGAGCCGGCCGGACTCGGCGAGCTGGTGAAGGTCGGCGGCCTGGCCGGAGGCTCCGCAGACCACGGCGATGTCCAGGTAGCTGCCGAACGAACGGGCCCAGGTGGTGGCGCCGGTCCAGCCGGTGACACCGTCGCGGGCGATGGTGTGGATCCGGACACGCTCGCAGGTGAAGCCGATGAGCTGGCCGAGCACGGTGTGGCCGGCCTCGTGGAAGGCGAGGCCACGCTGGATCAGCGGGAGCGGGGTGAACACGTTGCGCGCGTGCCGGTAGGGCGTGTGCTGGTCGAGCTCGTACATGGCGTCCTCTTCCGGTTCCGGTCGGTAATGGTCAGCGCTGCGCCCCACCGACGTCGTGCTGGTGTCGGCGGGGCTCTGGGGGTGGTGCTGCTGGTCGGGTTCGTCTTGTGGAGGCCGGAGGGCCTGGCCCGCATCCGACCGCGAGCGGTTCGGGTGCGAGGCAGGTGGTCCGGAGCGGGGTCAGAGGCCGCAGGCGTCGGCGAGGTCGGCGGCCTGGTCGAGCATCCGCATGGGGATGCGGCCGCCGGCGAAGCCGTCGTTGAAGGACGGCACGGAGTCGACCTCGCCGAACTGCCGGCGGATCGCGTCCATCAGGACCTCCAAGCCGCGTGACTCCAGGTTCTGGTCGCCGCGGGCCTCGGCGTGGATCGCGCCGTAGAGGCAGCGGGCGCCTTCCGCGTCGACCAGAGCGCCCGCGCACCAGCCGCCGGTGAGCAGCCGGTGGTGCGCGCGCTGCAGCAGGGCGGCTACCGGGGTCGGGTAGGGCGTGGGCGGCTGAAGGGTCGGGGTGAGCGGGACGGTGACGACGTCGGCCAGGTCGACGGGCTCGGTGGAGATGTGCGCGGTGTTGACCTCGTGGGCGACGGCCGCTTCCTCCAGTCGGACGGTCATCGCCGCGTTGATGAACGCCATGCGTTCCTCGAGGGACAGTTCCGCCGTCGGCGCGGCGGCCTGGGTGGTCGGGGGGTGGGTTATGGCGGGGGAGGGGGCGGTGGTGGGCATGGGCGCTCCTGGCGGGGTACGCCGAAGGGCGCCGCCGAGGTGGTTCTTCGGCGGCGCCCTTCGGCGTCGTGCAGCGGGGAGGGGAGGGCGGGCTAGTCGTCGGGGGTCAAGTTCAGCGCGCCGCAGTTCCAGCAGTCCCATTCGTCGGGGACTTCGACCAGGTCGCAGCAGTCGCACCCGTCGCCGTGGACGACGCAGTCCTCGTCGCAGCTCCAGCAGGTGAAGTGCAGGTGTGCCATGTCTCTCGTCTCCCCCTGTGTAATGGGTGGGGCCCGAGACGAGCATGCGCCAGATACCCGAGCGCTGGTACGGCGTTGGCGGAACTGGTCGATGTACGACGATCAGAAGCCGGCGACCAGTCCGGCCAGTGAGGCCAGGGTGCTGTTGATGAACGGGGCCAGGCCGGTCGCGGCGAGGGTGAAGCCGAACAGGGTGCAGACGAGCGCGGAGCCGATCCGGACGTAGCCGCCCTTGACCAGGACAACGACGATGATGCACAGCAGCGCGGCGGCGGAGATGGACAGGGCCACGGCAGGGTCCTCCTTGTAGGGATCGGGTGGGGCCGGCCGTGCTCGGGCAGGCCGGCCCCACCGGTGATGGGTTGGGGGGAGGGTCAGGCGTTGTTGAGGCTCTTGATGGCCTCCAGTGCCTGGCGGGGCGAGGCGATCTGGGGCTCGGAGCGGCTGCTGGCGGCCTTCGGGCCGCGCTTGCCGCCTCCGCCCTTGCCGCTCCCGCTGTGTCGGCGGGATCCGCCGCCGTCGTCGTCGCCGCCGTCCGTCGGCTCGGGCCAGAACTCGCCGGGTCGCGGCTCGGGCTCGCTCCAGTCGAACCACAGGCCGAGCTTGGTCAGCTCCTCGATCTCGTGGTCGGTGAGCCGGTGGATCTCGCTGGGGAACAGGCCGGAGAGGTCGTGGTCGAAGTCCACGTACAGCGCCTTCATCAGGACGGCGCGGCCGTTGTCGAGGACCACGACCGCGACACCGCCGGTGGAGACACCGTTCTCTGGCTCGGCCTCTCCGGCCATGGCCCGCTCGATCGCACTGCCTTCCTTGGGGGCGTAGCGGGCAGGGATGGTCGGGACGTCGTAGGCGTTCTCCATGGTTCCCTCCGCCGCCTTGCGGGTGGCGCCGGGCGAGCCCATGTTGAAGATGACCGGGCGGGAGTTCTGCCGGAGGTTGTCCTTCATCTCCGTGGAGAAGCCGTTGTGCGCGAACGGGCTCTGTCCGGCGGGGTTGAAGCCGATGCCGTACTTGAGGCCCATGACGGTCAGGGCGTCGCCGTCGGCCTGAATGAACTCGCCGTACTCGGGGTCCTGGCTCGCGGTCATGAACTCATCCGCGTAGACGTTGAGCTGCTTGTAGGGGCAGCGCGGGTCGCCGGGCTTGTAGTCGTGCGGCTTGCCGTCGTGCGCCCACGGCATCTCCGCGCGGATCTGGCACAGGGCCTTGGCCGCGCGCAGCTGGCGGGCCATGTAGAGCGGGGTGATGCCCTGGCGGTCGATGTACTCACCGAGGGCGGTCGTCTTCTCGTCCTTGAAGCAGGAAGACAGCCACACGACCTGCCCGGCGTTGGACTCGGCCACCATGGTGACGGCGAAGAACTGCGTCTTGCCGCCGCGGGTGACACCGAGGACCAGGCCGTGCTTGGCGGCGTTCTTGTCGTGCTGGAACACGAAGTTGTGCACCGGCTGGCCGGTGATGCTGAACCCACACACGTACATGCCCTTGGCGTCCGGGGTGAGCAACTCACGGGTGGCCGGGAACTTCGGGGACAGCGGCGGGGTGTCGAACACACTGATCAGGAACTCGGCGCCTTCGAGCAGGACGAAGACGCGGCTGTCGTCATCGGGCAGACCCAGGCCGCGGCAGACCTTGGCCAGGTCGATGCGCGGGGTGTCGGTGGGGTCGGCCATCCTCGCCCGGTAGAACGTCACCCCGCGCTCGGTGTCGCGGGTGGTGTGGACCAGCTCGGAGCCGGGGGCGCCGCCCTTGGGTCCGCCGACCCGGTCCGTCCAGCGCTCCCGGGGGGTCGGCTTGGTGCGGCGGCGCTGGTTGGCGTCGGGGGTGATGCGGGCCTCCAGCCAGCCCGGCCCGCCCTGGCGGCCGGGCTGGACCGCGACGTCCATCAGGACGACGTCGTGGGCGGGCACGCCGAAGGGGGCGGCGACCGCGGTCTCGGACAGGCCGGTGATGGGCCTTCCCGGCTCCGAGGCGCGCAGCAGGAGCGTCATGTCGTGCCGCATCCCGGGGTGGCGGGTGGCCTTGACGATGTGGGTGCGGGCCGGGCTTCCGGCCTGCTCCCACATCGTCCGTGCGTCGCGGGTGAGCGGGTCGGCGCCGTCGTCGACCGGCCGCGGAGCCTCCTCTGCGACGAGTTCGGGCGTCGGCTGCGGGGCGGGGGCGGCGAGGGCGGGGCGGTGGCGGGGGCGGGCGTGCCGGGAGTACGGCATCACCAGGTAGCCGGCGGCCGTCCATCCGGCGGCGAGCAGGCCGTCCAACCAGTAGGGGCCCCAGCCGGTGGTGGTCTTGGCAGTGACGTCGATGGCGGCGGCCAGGACCAGCGGGGACCAGCGCAGGATCTTGCGCCCGGCGCCGTGCGCGTCGCTCTTGGCGGCCAGGATCCAGCCGCCGATCCCGGCGGCGCCGGCCAGCTGCACGACCTGGTTGACGGGGCTGTCGGGGTAGATGTTCGGGGCCACGGCCAGCACGGGCGCGGCGAGGGTGTAGGCGAGGCGTTCGAGCACGACACTGCGCGGCGTGGACACCAGGTTCTCCTTCGGGAACGAGGACGGGCGGCCCCGCAGAGGTGCGGGGCCGCCCGTGACGGGGTGGGGGAGGGGAAGGGGTCAGCGGTTGAAGAAGCCCGGCCTCGGGGTCCTCTCGCTCCGGTTGGAGCGAATGTCGTCCAGCGCCCCGTACAGCTTGGCGTGGGTGCGCTTGGTGTGGTGAGCAAGGTCGGCGGTCTCCTGCGCCCTGTCACACAGCCGCTTGACCTCCAGGGCCGCGCCGCCCAGCGCAACCGAGACCCAGTTCGTCATTTGCACGAACTTGGCATCCAGCTCGGCGTGCTCGATGTCGCCGGCGACGTCGTGGGTGTGGGCGGCGTTTGCTTTCATGCTGCGCCGCAGCGCCTCAAGTTCGAGGCCGGCGTCGTCCATGGCCTTACTGAGCTTGTCCAGCTTGCTCTGGACGGACTTGTAGCGGTTGTCCCCGTCGGCGGGGGCCACGGCCCTGCCGGTACTGCGGGGTGCGGGGTTACTCATCGGCGGGTTTCCTCTTCCTAGTCGTGGTGGGCGGCGGCCGACGCGTGCGTCAGGCCCGCGTCCTCCTTGGCCGCCAGGTCCTCGCCGTAGACGCGGGCAACCTGCTGGGCCGCGATCTTCGCGGCCTCGTTGGCGGTGCCGCACTGCTCGGCGCACCGCCAGGCCTGCTGTTTCATCTCGTCGGCCTTCTCGGCGAGCTCGGCGATCAGGTCGGTGACGTCGGCGGAGAGGTTGTGGTCCTCCGCGAGGTCGGCGGCCATCTCCTCCAGAGCGTCCGCGACCTTGCCGAGCGCCTGCCGCAACTCTTCGGCGCGCTCCTGGTCGGAGGCCGCCTTGAGGGCGATGTTCGCCATCACCACAAGGAAATCGCCGAACGTGATGTCCGTGCGGTGCTGGTTGGGCAAAATGCCGTGCGTGGACGGCCTGCTGACCGGTGCGCTGCTCACGCTGCTTCCTTCCATGCCGGTGGGCCGGCTGGTGCCGGGACGTTCGGTGTGCGGCTCCGGGGCGGGCGGCAGGCCCTTGACGCCGGTCGTCACCGCGGCCGGAGCGTCGGGGACGATGTCCGCGTCGGCGATGTCGTCCCCGGCGGCGGCGGCTCCGGCCGGGCGTGGCGGGCGGCCGGGGTGATCGGGCCACTCCACCGTCGGAGTGGGTGGGGTCCCGAACCGGCCCTCGGAGGACCGTCGTCCGCGCCGGCCTTCACGACCAGGACGACCGGCACCCCGATTACGGTCCCGCTGTCCGGTCCGGCCCGAGCCGTCGGAGCGGCGTCGGAACCGGCGGAACCGGCGGCGCTTCTTCGTACCGTCGGACGGCTCGTCACCGGCCTTGGACTCCTTGCCGATCTCGTCGCCCGCCGGGTCGGCCGTTCCTTGGCCAGAGGCACCGTCAGGGCCGTCCTCGGGGTCCTTCTTGGCCTTGTCGTCGGCGTCGGTGCCGGTGCCCTTCGAATCGGTTCCCTTGGTCTTGTCGTCGTCCTTGGTCTTGTCGTCCTTGGCCTCCTTGTCCTTGGTCAGGTTCACCTTCTCCGTGCCGGCCTTGTCGGCCGTCGCCTCGGCGCGGCGCTTGTTCCAGCGGCGCTGGGCTTCCTCGCCGACGGCCTTGCCCAGCGTGGTGCGGCCCGCGTCGGCCGACACCGCGGCTTCCCGCTTCGCCTTCCGTGCCGTCTCCCGCTCCGCCTTCCTCGCCCGGCGGTCCTCCCACTGCTGTTGCCGGTTGGCGCGCGTCCGGTCCCGGTTCTTGCTCCGGTCGGCGACGCCGGCGGTGTGCCCGGCGCTGCGGCGTTCCTGGCGCCCGGCCTGTCGGGTCGCGGCGCGATCGGCGCGGCCGCGGGCCCGCTCCGCACGGGCGTTGGACACCGGACTGCGGTCTTGGGCCCGGCCGCCGTCGCCCTTGTGACCGGAGCCGCCAGAGCCGCTGTGGGAGCCCTTCGACCCCCCGCCGGAACCGGCGTGCCCCGAACCGGGAGAACGGCCGCCAGAAGGCCGTTCAGGGCCCTTCGCGGCGCTCTTGCCGCTTCCGGCCGCCCCGGATCCCGAACGCCCGGTGGATCCGCCGGAGTTCGAGCCGCGGGGCCCTTGCCCCTTTGAGCCGGGCCCCGTTCCGGCGCCCGAGTTGTTGCGGGACCCGCCGCCACCGCTGCCGCCCCCGCCACGCGACGGCCCGCCTCCGCCGCCGGCCTTCGAGCGGCCTTTGTCCGCTCCGAGCCCGGAGCTGGGGGACTTCGTGCGGTCGGCGTCGGCCTTTCCGCGTGCCGCCGCCTTGTCGCCCTTGGCTTTCATCATCGCGGTGTGGAGCTTTGCGTTCTGCTCCATCATCGCGACTTCCTGCGCGGTGCGGCCTTCCAGCAGTGCGGCCTTCCGTGCTATTTCAGCCTCGCGGAAAGGCGCTTCGCTTTCTTGGTTGTACCGCGCCATTTCGAGGCGGAATTCCAACCAATCACCGAGACGGTCGGCGAGGGAACGTGGTTGGACGTATTCACCTTCCTCATATTCGCCTTCTTCTTCCGCGTATCGCATTGGGGCGAATCCGTCCGAACGTAATGCCGTGGCCGGGTCCGGCGCGGCCGGGATCGCCGGAAGTTCCATCGTGGTTTCTTCGGGCGTTTCCGGCGAGGCGGCGGGAATGTCCTCCGGGGCCGTAATGGTGTCGGCGAAGTCCGGAATCGGCGGCGGGGCGTAGGAGGGCTGATCGCTCCATGGGCCGCGGACCAGGATCCCGTTCGGGTCGTCCACGTCGGACACGGGACGTCTCCTTCCAGGGGTTGACAGACAGGGGGTCTCGTGTGCACGCGTGTGCACGTGCACGTGTGCACGCATTACGCGAGGCGAAGGCCCCGCCGGAGTCCGGCGGGGCCTTCGTTGGGGGTGTTCAGCGGCGCGGGTCGTGCTGCTCCAGTACCTGGTCCGCGTACTGCATGAGGTGGTTCCACAACCTCGGATCGCCCTCGGCCCGCCTGTCGATCGCGAGCTTGAAGAGGCGGCAGACGCTCGTGAAACCGCGGATGACGTCATCCCGTCCGGCCCTGACGTCCTGGGTGATTCGGGTTCGAGTCACGCGGAGCCAGAATTCCATCCGACCAAGCTCGCCGCGACTTTCGATTGCCCTGCGCTCCTCATCCTTCAGCCAGCCGTTGCGCCCCTGAATGGAGCGTTCCGTGCTGGTGAAGGGGCGCGTCACGCCGACTCCCTGTTACCCATGTCGTAAATCGACGTGGGGCCACCGTAGCCGGAATTCCGGATCGGCGCACCCTGCTGCGACGGATACTGCGGGGCGGCCTGGAGCGGCGGGGCGTTCTTGCGCTGCTTTTCCAGCTCCTTTTCCTTCCTCTTCTTTGCGGTATTCGAGACCGCCTCGTCGTGGGCGCGGCGCTTGAATGCGCTCTTCTCCAGGCCCTTGGTGACGCCCTCGACGTGCTTGAGCACGTCCTTGAGGGCGCGCTCCACGGGCTGGGCGCGCAGCCAGGCGTCGAACCAGCGGTCACCCGAGACGTGGGTGTCGCGGCAGTGGACGCGGGTCTCCAGGGCCAAGGCCTCCAGGTTCCTGCCGATGTCCAGCAGGACCCGCTGAACGTCGGCCAGGTACCGGGCGGTTGCCTCCGGGCTCTTCGCCACATCGCGCAGAGGTGCGTGATTGGGGTCGTTGCTGTTCACGGCGGGTCTCCTCCTGCTGTACTGGGTGGGCTGTGGACTGCTTCCGGCAGTCGCAGCGAGGGCCAGCCCGCTTCCTTCGGGCTGGCCCTCACTGGCGTGTGCCGGACACGGGGTCACGTCAGGTGCTTGTCCGCGTCCTCGGGGCGCAGCAGGCCGGCCTGTGCGAGCAGGCGTACTGCGCGGGTGTTGTTGACGGAGAGCTTGGTGCGGGCCTGGTAGAGGGTTACGAAGCCCTTCTCGTCCCGGGGCAGGTGCTGTACGAGCGCGAGGAGTTCCTCGTCCGTCCGTACACCCGTAGCTGTACGGTCCGCGCCCCCTGTACCGGTGGTTCCGGTTGCGGGAGCGGACACGATGTCTGTACCTGTACGGGCTCCCGGAACACCCTCGTTGCCGGGCTGGGTACGGGCGCTGATGGCGCCGGTGCGTCCCTGGACGGCCGCGCTGGCCGTCCCGGTACGCCCGACCCCCGTCGTACGTGTACGCGCCACCCCCTCGGAGGCGGTGTGTACGCCATATGTACGGCCGCTGTACGCCCTGGTCATCGCCGCTTCGGTGCCGCCGCCGTGCGGCGGGTGCGAGGCGGGGCGTACAGGGTCCGTACCGTCCCATCCAGCGCCCGAGCCGTTCGGCTGAACCGTGTTGTGCGCGGCGTACAGGCCATGGCTCGTGCCCTCTGTACGGCTGGACGGCGCGGTGTCCGTTCCGTCGGTACGCCGGTGCGTACCTGTACGGGCGGGCATTCCGTTTTCGCCCTCCGTACCGGGACGGACGCCCGCCGCGGCATTGCCGTCGTGGCCGTCCACACTGTCGATGTGCATGAGCGTGTGGACGCGCCAGATGACGGCCACGAAGATCAGCACGACGAACGTGGTCAGCTGCCACGGGGCCGACTGACCGTCCTGGACGAGGTGCGCCTGCTCGGACAGGTGGTAGGTCACGTTCGCCGACGCCATGAGCAGCAGCGCGTAGGGGATGTCCTTCTTGGCCCGGAACGCGGTGACGCAGTAGACGTCGATCGAGACGGGGAGCAGCGGGGCGACGTAGGGGTGGATGCCGACCATGCGGGCCAGTTCGTACTCGCCGGAGGCGGCGAGCCCGACGCCGGCGGCGAGCGCGATCCATGGGGCCGTCTTCCACGCCTTGCGGCTGATGTTCTGCTGCCAGCCGTTCCAGCGGGACGCGGACTTCTTAGCCTCCCGAGCCTCCTCCAGCAGCCGGCGGGCACGGGCCTCATCGGCCTTGGCCCGCTCGGTGACGGCCTTCGCCCTGCGGTCCGCCTCCGTGGTGATGCGGTCGGCCTCCTTCTGGGCGGCTTCGCGCAGCTGCACCGCGACGGTCTTGGCTTCGTCCCGCAGCCGGTCGCGCTGCTTGTCGCACGCCGCCTTGAGCCCGGCGAGCTCGTCGGCGAGGGCCTTGCGCTTGGTGGCGGCCTCCGCGTCGAACCGGTCGGTGAGGGCGCGGAGCTTCGTCCGCAGCTCGGTGCGGGCCGCCTCCGCCTCGGTGTGCGCGGCCGCGACCCGGTCGTCGGCCTCGCGGCGCCGGTCGTCGGCGGCCTTGACCGCGTCCGCGTACAGCGTCTCCGCCTCTGCGCGGCGGCCGTCGTACTGTTCGGCCGCCGTCGCCGCGAGGGCGGCGAACCGCTCGCGGGCCTGGTCAACCTCCCGTTGCGCCGCGGCGAGCAGGTCGTCGGCCTGCTCCTGGGCGCGGGCGACGATCTGGCGGGCCTCGGTGCGGCGCTGGTCGACCAGGGTGCTGATCTCGGCGAGGTCGGCCTCCGCCAGGCGGCGCAGCTCGGCAACCGCCTTGCCCGTGGCCGCGCGGTCGGTGGCGGCCAGCTCGGTGAGGTCGACGACCTGCGCGCGAGCCTCCCCCACCAGGGTGTTGGCACGCTCGCGGGCCTCCGTCAGGAGCCAGTCGGCCTCGCCGCGCGCCGCCTCCAGATCCTTCTGCGCCGCCTCGCGTTGGGCGGTGGCCTGCTGGTCGGCGGCGGCGGTGATGCCCGCGGCGCGGGCCTGTGCCTCGGTCATCAACACGGTGACCTGCTCGTGCGTGTCGGCGACGGTGCGCGCGGCCGCAGTCTCGGCTTCCACCTGAAGGGCGGCGGCCTCCTCGCGCGCGGTGTCGACCACGTCGGCGGCCCGGTCCCGGGCGTCCGCGACGCGGGCCACCGCCTCGATGTCGACGACCTCCGGCTCCAGGTCTGTCGTCGTGGCAGGAGCCGGGGCCGGGACCGAGCAAGCGTCGGAGGTGGGGGAGGCGGTGGGCTGCGTCGTCGGACGGGAGGCCGCCGGCTTCTTGCGAACGGGGGTCCTCTTGCGGGCGGTTCGTGTGGCGGCCACGCCGCCTCCTTCCGGGTCGGGTGCCGCCCCGGCGAGGGCGGCGGATCAGGTGGTGCGGTCAGTCACGCTGGGCGGGCAGTGCCGCCCCCTGGTTGGCGGTCGCGTGCTGCTGGGTGAGCCAGGCAATGGCGGCCGCGGTCATGTCGTCGGCCGCGCCGTCGGTGTGCAGCGGGGCGGTGTCGATGTCGCGCATCGCGTCGACGGACGGCAGCAGCCGCATGTACTCCGGGCCGGCGTAGTGGACGTAGCGGTCGGAGGCCAGGGCAATCAGGTCGTACTTGCCGTCCATCCAGACCCGCTCGACCTTGCACACGAAGGTGTGGCCGGCCTGCCCGGTCCAGAACATCTCCGGGTCACGGAACAGGACGAACTGGCCCTGCTGAAACTTGATCGCGGGGGTGGTGCTCTGGGCGCTACCGCGCATGGCGACTCCTGGTGGGTTGGTGGCCCGGGCTGTCCGGCTCCCCTTCACCTCCCGCTCCTGCCGCCGGGGTGCGGCGGCAGGAACGGGAGGATCAGGCAGCTGTCAGACCGCGTTGAGAGGACGGTGCGGGGCGATAATCCGGCCGTCGGGCAGCAGCTCACCGGTGTCCTCGAACACCAGAACGGCATTGCAAAGGAGCGCCCAGCCCTGCTCCGGGTGGGCGGCCACGACGCGTGCGGCCTCGCGGTCCGGGCTGTCGGCCGTCGGACAGGCCGGGGTGTGCGTGCACAGCGACTCCGGCAGCGTGGTACCGGTCACCGTCGCGGTGTCGAGCGGGGTGTTGCTACGCATGTGCTCTCCTGCGGAGGTGCGGGCCCGAGACTCGCCCGGGCGGGAGGCGTGCGGAAGGCCGGCCGCCCGTCGTGCGGGCGGCCGGCCGGTGCTGGTGCTGTGGGGTGGGCAAGAAGTTGGTGTGCGCTCCCGTCAGGCGGGAGCACACACCGTGGTCCGGTCTCAGCGGGCCGGGTTGCTCCACTCATCCGGGAGCGTCGAGCCCTCGCGGAGCGGGATCGTGCCGCGCTCCCTCTCCGCCGAGGGCGCCGCCGTCTCGGTGGTGACGGCGGGCTTCGGCGGGGTGATTCGGGGCAGGGCGATGCGGGCGCGGTCCTTCATGCCGCGGCCCCGCTCGTATTCCGGGTCCGGTTGCGGGCGGCGCGACGCTTCATCGCCCGCCGCTCGTCCTCGGACAGGCCGCCCCAGACGCCGTCGTCCTGGCCGGACTCCAGCGCCCACTGCAGGCAGTGCTCCATGACCGGGCAGCGGCGGCAGACGGCCTTGGCCTCCTCGATCTGCAGCAGCGCCGGACCGGTGTTGCCGAGGGGGAAAAACAACTCCGGGTCGCCCCCTTCGGCGCAGACCGCGTTGTGTCGCCAGTCCATGCCGCTCACTTCCCCTGCCGGACGCGGCGCAGGGCCTCGTCCATGTCCGTGTCGGAGTCGCCGTTGTTCCGTGCGATGCTGTGCTGCATCAGGTCCTCCACGTAGGTCCTGGACAGCCCCGGGGGGTCTCAATTCGCCGGGGCTGTCGTCGTGTTGGCGGGTCCTACGACCGGCCGCGACCAGCGGCCATCCCCTTGGTGCAGTAGGGGGTGGCCGGTGATCGCGGGCGTCCGTCCGGGCCGGCTGGTCAGGCGGCGGCGTACTCGGGGCGGCATCCGGAGCGGATCGTCCGGCGCAGTTGGTCGGCGTAGGGGAGCAGGACGTCGACCAGGCGCTCGCGGACGCGGGCGGTGATGGTCGGGTCGGCGGCGAGGATGTCGCGGCCCGCGTCCACACGGGCGGTGATCTCGGCGCCGTGCGCGAGGGCGAGCTCCTGGCGGCGGTTGGGCGGAACGTTCAGAACTGCGGCCGCGTACCGGCGCAACTCCCGGGTGGTGCCCGCGGGCTCGTGCATCTCCAGCGGCGTGCCGAAGGCGATGTCGAGGTCGACGTCGAAGTAGCCGCAGAGCGGGACGTCGAGCTCGTCCAGGAGCGCGAGCGTCTCGGCGTCGAACGCCTCGCCGCTGCTGGGCCGGTGGGACGTCAGGGTCAGGGTGGCGGGCATCGGGACCTCCAGGGTGCGGTGAGCGGGCAGGGACGGGAGCAGACGGCCCCGGCCTCGACCCCCGCACGGTGCGGGAGCCGAGGCCGGGGCCGTGGCGGTTGTGCGGGTCAGGCCGCGAGAGCGGGCTATCGGCGGCGGGCGCCGAAGGCGGGCTTGCGGCAGCGGGCGGTGTACGCCGCGGCGGTCTCACCCGGGACCGGGGCGGGCAGCTCGGCCCTGACCTCGTCCACCAGCTTCGTGTGCTTGGACTGGTCGGCAGGGGTCAGGGGGCGGCGCCAGAGCGTGGCCAGGTGCGTGTAGGCGACGCGGGCGAGGTGCTCCTCGAGGACGTCGCTCGCGGAACGGTCCGGGGCGGCGTCGGCCAGGAGGCGCAGGGTGCCGGCGGCCAGGGCACGGACGGAGCGGTCGTCCCCGGCGTCCTGCCCGATCATGGCCGTCAGGGCGCCGGCGGGTCCGTCGACGGCCCGACCGCGCGTGGTGGGGATCGCGTCGGCGGGAACCGCACGGGCGGCGTCAGCCTGGCGGGCGGTGGGCACCGCACGCTCCCACTGGGTTCGCCGGTCAGCGGGACGCTCCTGCGGCCGGGCGACCTTGAGGGTCTGAACGGTGGCGCGGCGGTGGCGGGTGACGTCGACGGCGAGGCGCTCCTCGCGCGCCCACTCGTCGTACTGGCGGCTCCAGGTGTCCGGGGTGATGTCGACGTCGACGAGGCGGTTGCTGGAGTTGCAGCGGATCGCGGCGTCGACGCCAGCCTTGCCGGTGTGGTGCGGGACGAGCTTGAGCAGGTAGGTGCCGCGGTGGAGGGTGACGGCCACCCAGGTCTTGCAGGTCGGGCAGACCAGCGAGATGCGGCGCTTCTGGGTGGACTCGGCCCGCCGCATGTCGATGTGACCGGGCGACAGGGTCGAGAGGGCGATCGCGTTGAGGGGGCTGACGCGGGAGGTACGGGTGCGGCCCTTGCGCTTGGCGGCCTTGGGCATGGCGAGCTCGGGCATGGCGACTCCTCGGCAGGAAGAGGGGGAGGGGTTTCGCGGGGGCGGATGCTCTCTCCACCCACCAGGTCCACGAGCCATCGGCCCGCGTCCCGGCGGATAGACAGCGCATCAACGCTGAGGTCGTGCAAACAGTCCTGCCAGGCCGGGGGGTTTGGTCTTGGCTACCGCCTCCGGCCATCTGCCCGACTCCGAGGAGACGAGCTGCAGAAACTGCGGTGGTGCAGGTGCAGTGTGAGGTGTTGCCTACCGGCCGTCACCTCACATTCCTAAGGTTCCCTATGGTCCCCTAAGGTGTCAAGCGGTACGGTAAGGAAATCTAAGATCTGAAGTGACGAGCCACCGAGGAGGCAGACGTGAGCCGGGCCGACAACAGACCGCCGTACGCACGGATCGCAGGTCACTATCGAGATCTGATCGAATCCGGCGCGCTGGTCGCCGGCACACTCCTGCCGAGCATCAAGAACCTGTCGGAGGAGTGGTCCGTCAGCACAGCCACGGTCGAGAAGGCCCTGCGCGTCCTCAAGGAGGACCGCCTGGTTGCCGGAATTCACGGCATTGGCACAGAAGTGCTCGGCACGCAGGTGTCCCTCTCCTCCGGAGCAGAACGACACGACCGCAGCGGCAGGACCCAGTCGTCCTGGGGGGTCGGGGAGAAGTCGTCCGGTCATACGGCTGGTGTGGTGGCGGCCCCGGTCGATGTCGCCGAGGTCATGGGAATCGCGCCTGGTGCGGACGTGATTCGGCGGAGTCGCGTTTACCGTGATGCGCACGGAATCGTCTCCCATTCGACCTCGTGGATCCCCGTCAGGTTCGCCGTGGAGATCCCGGACCTGGCCCGCAGCGAGCGCCTCAAGGGAGGCATTTCGCTGGACCTGATCGCTCGGGCGACAGGGCGACACGCGGTACGCCGCGTAGACGAGGAGACCGCTCGCATCGCCACAACGCACGACCTCGAGCTCCTGGAGCTGGAGGCTGGCACCGTGGCGGCAATCCTGGTGTTGACCGCGCGGTTCCTTGACTCGAATGGAGAGCTGCTGGAGTACGGCGTGGACCTGGGCGCCCCCGGCCGCACCAGGCGAACAACGTCCGAGGTCCTGCGATGACCGGGCGCAACACCGGCCGCCCGGTTCCCACGCCTCGCGCGATCCTCATGTCGGGCCTGCAGGGCGCGGGCAAAACGACCCTCGCCCGTGCCCTGGAGAGGACTGGCTTTCGGCGCCTCTGCCCCGACGAGGAGATGTTCCGCCGCTACGGCCACTACGGCCGGGACTTCCCCCGCGGCCAGTTCAGGATTAGAGAGGCACCCGTGCTCAAGGACATCACCCTTGAGCTCGAAGAACTCCTGACGGCCGGACACGACGTCGTGGTCGACCACGGCTTCTGGACTCCGGAGGAGCGGGCCCAGTGGGCAGCGACTGCGGTGAAGGCGGGTGGTGAGCCCGTTCTCATCTACCTGCCGCTCCCGCACGAGGTGCGCTGGGACCGGATCCGGAGGCGCAACGAGCAATCGCTGGTCGACGCGAACTCCATCGAGTTCAGCGAGGAGGACCTCCTTCGACATGCGGGCCGGTTTTCCCCGCCGACCGATGACGAGCCGCACCTCGTGTACGACGGTCATCCGGAGAGCGTCCTCGCTCTGCTCCGCCGCGCGCAGCAACCGGATGCGGCTGGAACCGTAGAACACTGAAGCCTCCCGAGTCGGCGGACCGTTTGGTTCGGTTCTAGGTCCGGAACACTCGGGAGTTCCAGATCTGGCATGTGGCCGGATCATCTGGCCACATGGGCCACGAGGTTGGGGGCGGGATGGCACAGAAACCGAGGGAGCTGACGCCCTGGGTGTCGCCCTTGCATAACTGGGGATACCAGCTGCGGGAGTTACGGACCTCACGGGGACTAAGCCTTCGCGAGCTCGGTCGACGTACTCGTATCGACCACAGCCACCTGGGACGATTCGAGCGCGGGGAGCGAACGCCCGACAGTTCGCAGGCGTTGGTCCTCGACGACAAGCTGGGTGCCAGCGGCATGCTGCTCCGCCTGTGGGAGCGGATCGGTGACGAGCGTGGCCATGTGGCCAATCCCCCGGCCCATGTGGCCAGATCATCGGTGGATCTGGCTTTTGCCGTGGCTGACCAGGCAGCGTCGGACGGTGAGGGGATCTCGGTCCCGTGTCGTCTCGTGGATGGGTCGGTGGTTTGGGTGGCTCTGAATCGGCGTGCGCTGCTGCGCACGGGGATGGGGCTCGGGGCTGCGGCCGCTGTCGGCGTCGGTTCGCCGGCCTTCGCGGACTCCGGTGCCGTTCCCGGTCTGGTCCGCAAGGCTCGGGCCGCGTACGCGTACGGCTCGACGCCGGTGGAGCACCTGCGTCGCACCCGCCGCCTGCTGATCGACAACGACAACCTGCTCGGGCCCCGGCACGCCGTCGCCGCAGTGCGCGACCACATCCAGGTCATCCAGGAGCTGCGCCGGGACGCGAAGGGCGCCGACCGGCGCGACCTGATGGAGCTCCAGACGCAGTACGGCGAGTTCCTGTCCTGGCTCTATCAGGACCTGGGCAACCCGCAGGCGGCGTCGTACTGGCTGGACCGGGCCATGCAGTGGTCCCACACCGTCGGCGACAACGACCTGACGACGTACGTCATGGCCCGCAAGGCGCAGCTGGCCGGTGACACGGCCGACTTGGTCGACACAGTCGACCTCGCCGAAGCCGCCCAGCGTATGGCCCGTCCGCGCAGCCGCCTCGCTGCTGTCGCGCGCACCTACGAGGCGTACGGCCACGCGCTGCGCGGTGATGGCGATGAGAGCGAGCGGGCGATTGACGACGTCCGCAACGCCCTCGATGGCGCCGCCGCCGACCCCACCCCGTGGGGCGTGTGGCTGAACGCCTCGTACGTGGAGGTCCACCGGGCCCAGGGCCTGGAGGCCCTCGGCAAGCACGAGCAGGCCGCGGACGCGTTCGGCGCCGCCATCCGGCTGGTGCCGGAGGGCTACCACCGCGACCGGGGCGTCTACATGGCCCGGCAGGCCGTGGCGTTGGCCGGTGCCCGCGCACCGGAGCAGGCCGCCGCGCTCGGAATGCACGCGCTGACGGTGGCGGAGGACACGGGCTCCGGCCGGATCACGAACGAGCTCGCGCGGCTCGACAAGGCCCTGATCCCCTGGCAGCGCGAACCGGCCGTAGCCGAGTTCCGCGCCACCTTCGACTCCACCCTCTTCCACGAAACTGAAACGGATGCCTGAGCAGATGACTGCCCGCCCATACGTTCTGCTGTCCGCCGCCACGTCGGTCGACGGCTATCTGGACGACACCAGCCCCGAGCGGCTGCTGCTCTCCAACGCTGAGGACTTCGACCGCGTCGACCAGGTCCGCGCCGAGTCCGACGCCATCCTGATCGGCGCGACGACCATGCGCCGGGACAACCCGCGCCTCCTGGTCAACAGCGAGGAACGCCGCGCGAAGCGGCTCGCGGAGGGCCGGTCGGAGTACCCGCTGAAGGTGGCGGTGACCGCCTCCGGCGATCTGGACGCGGACCTGAAGTTCTGGCACTTCGGCGGCCAGAAGCTGGTCTTCACGGTCGACTCCGCCGTCGACAAGGTGAAGGCGACGCTCGCGGACCTCGCGGACGTGGTCAGCGTCGGCCCCGAGCTCGACTGGGGCCTGGTCCTCGACGAGCTCGGCCGCCGTGGCGTCGGCCGGCTCATGGTGGAGGGCGGCGGCACGATCCACACCCAGCTCATGGCTCAGGACCTGGCCGACGAGGTCCACCTCGCCGTCGCCCCGCTGCTGGTGGGCCAGGCCGATGCCCCGAAGTTCTTGGGCGCCGCCGCCTACCCGGGCGGGTCCACCTCCCGTATGCGGCTGCTGGAGGCCCGCGCGATCGGCGACGTCGTGCTGCTGCGCTACGCCCCGAAGGAGCGTGGCTGATGTATGCCCCGGACCGAGACCAGGACCTCCGCTGGATGCAGCGCGCGATCGACCTTTCCGCGCTGTGCCCCCCGGCCGCCGGGGCATACTCGGTGGGCGCGGTCATCGTCGCCGAGGACGGCACCGAGCTTGCGGCTGGCTACTCACGCGAGGCCGATCCGCGTGAACACGCGGAGGAGGCCGCCCTCGCGAAGGTCCCGCCAGGCGACCCGCGGCTAACCACGGCGACGATCTACTCGTCCCTGGAACCGTGTTCCCAGCGGAGCGCGGACCGTACTCCGTGCACGCAGCGGATCCTCGAGGCCAGGATCCCGCGCGTCGTCATCGCCTGGCGCGAACCGTCCTTGTTCGTCACCGACTGCGTGGGAGTCGAGCAGCTCGCCGAGGCAGGCGTGGACGTCGTGGAGCTACCGGAACTCGCGGAGGCCGCACGCGCCGCAAACTCCCACCTGGGACTTTCATGACCACGCCCGTCCGTGATCTCGGCATCGCCGTTTCGATGGAAGCAGGCCAGGCGCTTCCTTCGCAAAGATCCAGTGATGTATGGTTTTGGGGAACATCAGATGGGATGGAGGCTGCCATGTCGGATCCGCTGCGTCGAGACGATGCCCTAGTGGATGCTGACACGCTGCCTCCGCCGCACATTCGTCGGCAGCTGCGCATCGCCGCGAACCTCACCCAGGAGGAAGTCGCCGAGGCTCTCGGCGTCAGGCGCCTCGCCGTCGTTGGCTGGGAAGCCGGCCGCACGCAGCCCCACCGCAGCAACCGCCTGAAGTACGCGGAGTTCCTCCGCGGCCTGGCCAAGGAGCACCCCGCCGTTGCCCAGGGAGGTCCGCGTGAGGACTGACCTCGGTACCGGTTTCGGGTACGCCGACTCCACCTTCGGTTTCGAGGGGGTCGGGGTGACGTAGCCGCCACCGGCCGCGCGCGCCAAACGAGTGGACTGCAATCCACTCCGGCCTCGCGCGGCCCTTCACGCCGACCATAAGGTCGGCCGCCCAGTCCCCGGTTCGTACCCGGCTCTGGGCTCCAGCTCATCGAGCTGGGTTTCGCAATGTGATGCACCACCCGGTCCGCGAGGACCAAGCACCAACGCAGTGACCCCTCTGCAAGGGGGTTGCTGCACCGCTCAGCCGTTCCGCCGCCCCTGCAAGGGCCTTGGAACACAGCACGACCAGCCCAAGGGCTGCCCGCACACCCGTCCGAATCACGTCAAGGAGAGAGGAAAGGACTCGCCTCTGGTTCTCCGTCCGGCCCGCGCCCGCTCCTCACGGAGGGGGCTCGGTTGGTTGGTGTCTCCCAGTTCGCTCGTCGGCCGTCCCGCATTGCGGGGTGGTCCGGCTCGCTTATGAGAGTCGGTGTCTTCGCCATAGTGCCCGATCTGGTGTCCCATGAAAAGTCGACCGCCGCCCGTTTCGGTGCGGTTCGCACCTTTAGCGATTTTCACGCGACGGAACAAGCGTCCCCTATCCATCGCTTCGCGGCTTTTGGTCAGGAAGCGGCTCTTCCTGTAGGAAGCCATGAGCTGATCATTTCGACGGGGTCTGTCGGGCCGCTCCTCGGCGGCGGTGTCCGCGAGAGCGTCGTCCCGTCTGGCGGGACGGGTTCCAAGATTGACGCCCACCGTGCGGGAGCGCCGGAGGTGACCGGGGCTTGCCGGGCTCTGTCCACAGGCTGCCTGCGCAAGGCTGCCGAGATGATCTCTGTCTCCTGCATCCAGGCAGGCCGGTGAGCGTCGTGGCGGCCCCAGCCGCCGTGGTGATCCCCGCTCAGCGCTCATCCGTTTCGGCACCCGCACCCGCATCGGTACCTGCACCCGCACCAAGTGCTATTCCGGTACGTCGACAGCGGGTGCGGGTACCGATGCGGCTGGTGTCGTCGCCGTTCTACGCGGATATCGCGCTGTCGGTGTACGTGAAGGTGGCGGCGCTGGCGGCTCGGCCGGAGGGGTGTGAGGCGCGGTCGGTGAGGATCGCTTCGTACCTGGGGCTGTCGGTGGCGTCGGTGGAGCGCGGTTTGACGCAGCTGACTCGTCCGGGGCCGGACGGGGTCGTGGAGCTGCGGTCACAGCGTCGGACCCTGCCGGGTGGCAAGGGCCAATCCGCGCTGCGGACGGTGCGGGTGATAAACCGGACGGAGGCGTTCGTGTGGCTGCCTGTGGCGGCTGCGGAGGACCTCATGCCCCGGCAGCTGCGCGCGTACGCGGTCATCGCGTACGCGGGGAAGATAGGTCTCGCGCTGACCGAGGGGGAGTTGGCAGGCTGCCTGCGTCACCACTCGGGGAAGAAGGCCGGCGAAGCGCTGTCGGTGACGGCGGCGTCGGCGGTCGTGGACGAGGTGGAGGCGGCGCGCTGGATGACGGTGCAGCGGCGCGCTGGGGCACGGGGCCGAAACCTGCACATCGTGCACGACCTTGCCCCGGAGGCTCATACGGAGGTCACGGCCGGGGGCTGCGGCGGAGCCCCGGAGGCCGGTGTGACTGCTGTGGCGGGTGGTTCTGAGGGGTCGGGCAGTTCCCCGGTTGGTGAGGGATCGGGTTCCCTGGTTGGTGAGGGATCCCTCGCGGATAGGGAATCACCTAGGACTGACTCACCTGATGACGAGCGTGCACTGATCTCACCCGCCGTAGGCGAGGGACAGGTAGTTGAGGGCGCTGAGGTTGTGGAAAACCCGGCTGGCGCGGAGGCGCGTTCGCAAGGCGGGGGTGGTGTCGCGCTGCGCGCGGGTGAGATCAGCCAACCTTCCTCGAAGCTTGGCTGCGAAGAGCGCAGCAGCAAGGGCCAGGTGCCGTTCCGGTCGTCGTACACAGGACCGCAGCTGGCCATGAGCCCCGAGATCTATGCCGTGCTGGAGCCCGTCCACGTGCTGCTGCAGCAGGTTACGAGTTCCTTCGTCGTCCGAAAGATTGCCCGTGAGGTGGGCAGGCAGCTGCGCGAGGGCACGGCTGCCGACCGGCTTCAGCACCGGCTGACGGCCCGACTGGGCAAGGTGGCGCTGTCGGAGATCCGTGACCCGGGCCGGTGGCTGCTCGGGGTCGCCCTGCCCCGCTGGGGCTGCGGCTACCAGGATTGCGAAGCTGGGATCATCTGGCGGACCGGTGCCGCCTGCGAGCTGTGCGCCGAGACCGTCCAGGACCGGGCCGCCGCCCGCCGGCGCGAGCAGCGCTTGGCCCAGAGCCTCTGCCCCCAGCACCGAGCCCGCCCCAGCCAGGCCGGTCACTGCACCGACTGCGAGCTGGAGACCGCCATCCGGCACCCGGCACAAGTGCCGGCCCCCCGGGAACCTGTAGGCCCGCGGCGCTCTTCCTGCGGCGGATGTGGATGCGCGATCTTCCTGACCGGCCGGGCCATCGACACGGGTCTGTGCAAGCTCTGCCGGGAGGAGGCCGACACCCTCGCCGCTGTCGAACCCGTGGTTCCCGCTGCGCCTTCGATGCCGGAGATCTGCTCAGGCCGCGATGGCGAAGTGCCCTGCATGCGCAAGGCGCTGCCGAACCGCAGCATCTGCCTGGCCCACCTGGCGCAAGAACTCGCCAGGGACGTGGCGCGATGAGCCGGACACCCCATCCCAGCAGCGCACTGGCCCGCGTCGCACTGGGGGCGGCGCGACAGATGCCTCGAAGAGTACCGGCGCCCGAACAGCAAAGAGCAAGCCGCGGCCTGCCCGGATGGTCCGGCTTGACGGCCGCGCCCCCATGGGCCTCGGCGAGGCGTGTACAGCGCTCATGGCCGAACGCGGCCGGGACATTCCGGCGGCCGCGTACCCGCCTGTGAGAACGGTGGGCGGGGCACGCCCCGACCTCGCTGCCGTGGGCTACGACGCCGAGCACGGGGAGCTGACGCTGTGTTCGGGCCGGGCTCCCTGCGGGCATCCCAGCGGTCAGCATCGGGCCGGGCGCGACGCGGTGAGGAAAGTTGCGACCCCTCGAAGGGGCGATGAGGACGGCATCGGCTGCCCGGTACGCCCGCAGCTGCTCCGAGTTGAGACCCCTCAGAGGCGCGATGAGGACGCTGTGCGTTGAGTCGGGCCACCGGAGGGAGTGACCGTGTTGTGTCCCCTCGAAGGGGCGATAATGACCCGCTCTCCGCGCGCGGCCGATGACCTAGGCCATCCGTTGCTACCCCTCGCAGGGGCGATGAGGACCCGCGGGGGCGGTGCGCTGCTCCGGCACCGCCGCCTGTTGTGACCCCTCGAAGGGGCAACGAGGACTTCCGGAGCTTGGTCGGCTTCGGGTCCTGACGGCCTCGTTGTGACCCCTCGCAGGGGCAATGAGGACCCACGTCCGCGCCTGCGACATCCGCTCGGCCCTCACGTTGTGACCCCTCGCAGGGGCAATGAGGACCGGTCCGGAGGCGGCAGCGCGGCACGCCGCCGACGCGTGTTGTGACCCCTCGCAGGGGCAATGAGGACGCCGGTGCTCCGCCGCCACCTTCGCGGCCGCCGCCTCGTTGTGACCCCTCGCAGGGGCAATGAGGACGCGGCGCCGTCCATCTCGACCGCCCAGACCACCGCGCGTTGTGACCCCTCGCAGGGGCAATGAGGACCTGACACTCACCATCCAAGGTCATTGGGCTGTACTCGCGTTGTGACCCCTCGCAGGGGCAATGAGGACTCGCGGCGCGCTGCGCAGCGGTCGCGGACCGGATGCGTTGTGACCCCTCGCAGGGGCAATGAGGACCGCCAGGTTCGGGTTCACCGCGGCGGCCGGGTCCTCGTTGTGACCCCTCGCAGGGGCAATGAGGACCTGTAGCCCGCCAGATCCTCGGGAGCCAGCCGTGACGTTGTGACCCCTCGCAGGGGCAATGAGGACGTGGGGGCCCGCCGAACCCTGCTGTTCGTGGCCAGCCGTTGTGACCCCTCGCAGGGGCAATGAGGACGGTCATCGTGGCCCGCCGGCGCCCCACCGGGCCCGCACGTTGTGACCCCTCGCAGGGGCAATGAGGACCCCGCCCGGGAAGAGGCTGGCGGGGAGCAGCTGCTGCCGGTTGTGACCCCTCGCAGGGGCAATGAGGACCCCCGAGCGCCGCGCCAGCTGACCAACCCCGCACGAAGTTGTGACCCCTCGCAGGGGCAATGAGGACCCCAGGACGGGTACGTCAACGTCACCCGCGCCCGCAAGTTGTGACCCCTCGCAGGGGCAATGAGGACCCCCCAGAGTAAAGCTGCAGGTCGAACCCTGCTTCCAGGACGTCGGCGGAGCCGATTCTGCAACAGACCTCCGGTCGTGTCATCGAGGCCGGTGTGGCGCTGAAATTATCCACCGCTCCCGTACTCGTCTGCCGGCTCCACGTTAGGCAGAGCCACCCCGGATTCGTGGACGCAGGGTACGCGCTTGCGCATGCCCTGCATGGCGAGCCGTGTCCCATCAAAGGGGCGATGAGGACCTGGGTGCCCGCGTGCGGGGTCGCCCTGGCGCTGATGTTGCGACCCCTCGAAGGGGCGATGAGGACTGGTGACCACCAGGCGGGGGTGATCCTCCACCAGGTTGTGACCCCTCCAAGGGGTGATGAGGGCAACCGACACCTCGCCTCCCTCTACGCCAACGTCTCGTTGCGACCCCTCGAAGAGGCAATGAGGACCAGAGCCGTCCCGGCCGCCCGGGACCTGTTCGGCACGTGGCGACCCCTCGAAGGGGCGATGAGGACCCCGGCCGCGCACGCCGATGGTCCCGGGGGTGGTATCTGGTTGTGACCCTCGAAGGGGCGATGAGGACTCCACGGACTCCGTGACGCGATCGAGCTCCTGCGCGCGTTGTGACCCCTCGAAGGGGCGATGAGGACTGGTGTCCTGCGTCGTGATGAGATCAGGCAGGAGCTCGTTGCGACCCCTCGAGGGGCGATGAGGACTCCATATGAAGGTTGGTGTCCCCGCCATAGTGCAGTTGCGACCCCTCGAAGGGGCGATGAGGACCTGGTCGACGAGGTAGCCCATGTCGTCGTATCCGCAGCGTTGCGACCCCTCAAAGGGGCGATGAGGACGCGTCGGAGTTCGCGCGGATGATCCCGCCGGAGTTGTTGCGACCCCTCAAAGGGGCGATGAGGACCCCACGAAGCCTCCCCCTGGGGACCCGCCTGGTACCAGTTGCGACCCCTCGAAGGGGCGATGAGGACCGTCCGCGCCCGAGCTACAGCCCACCCGGCGGACCGTTGCGACCCCTCGAAGGGGCGATGAGGACGACCGCGTCCACCGGATGCGCGTCGCCGGCTTCACGTTGCGACCCCTCGAAGGGGCGATGAGGACCTGATCACGGAGTAGCCTGCCCCCCACCAGAAATGCGTTGCGACCCCTCGAAGGGGCGATGAGGACCCGGCTACCAACTCGTGGACCTGCCGCATCAGCACGCGTTGCGACCCCTCGAAGGGGCGATGAGGACACCAAGTTCAGGAAGTTCCGGCGTGCGCAGGCGACGGGTTGCGACCCCTCGAAGGGGCGATGAGGACCCCAGAGTAAAGCTGCAGGTCGAGCCCTGCTTCCAGAGTGTCGGCAGAGCCGATTCTGCAGCAGACCTCCGGTCGTGTCGTCGAGGCCGGTATGGCGCTGAAATTTCCCATCGCTCCCGTATCGATTGCCCGCTCCACGTTGGGCAGAACGCTCGGGGTTGGCGGACGAAGGGTACGCGCTTGCGCGTATCTGCGCTGGATCATGGCCGTTTCTCCTTTCTGGCCATGCCGGATCGGCAATCATGGCCTTGGCTTTGCCCAGTTGTGACTGGACCCGGCGTGCCTGGGCGGCCTTGTGGCCTGTCGTTGGTGGGGTGTGACGGGCTCGGGCGCGGGATTGTCAGTGGTGGCATCTAGGCTTCGGCGGCGCGTGGAGCATGCTCTTGTGCTTTCGCTTTGGGCTGTGTCTGTGGGTGGGGAGTGCGGATGAGGTTGCGATTAGCGGTGTCGACGGCTGCTTCTGAGCTGCCATGGGGGGTGGTGCTGGCTCCGGGGCGTGGGTTGGTGTACGACGTGTTGGCTCGTGTGGCGCCCGCGTTGGGTCGGCGGTTGCATGCCGAGGGTTTCGGGGTGCACGGGATGGTGCCGTTCGGTCATGGAGCGCCGGTGTTCGCGGGGGCGCGGCGGAGGCCTGGTCGTTACGCGGCCGGTGGGCGTGGGGTGGTGGAGTTCGGTAGTCCGGTGCCGGAGGTGGTGGAGGCGCTTGCTGCCGGGTTTGCGGCGCGGGAGGTGATCGATTGGGGTGGTGTAGCGCTTCGTCTGACGGGGATCACGACGTTCAGTCCTCCGGATTTCGCTTCGGGTCGTGCCGTGTTGCGGACTGCGACGCCGGTGGTGATGAAGGGCTCCGGGCGTGGCGAGGATGGGGTTCGGCGGACTCGGCAGGACTGGTTGTTGCCGGCGGAGCCGGAGTGGGCCGGGTACTTTCAGGGCAATCTGCGTCGCAAGGCGGAGGGCTTGGGGTGTGATCCGGGTGTGAGTCTGGAGCAGGTGACCTGGATCGGCCCGAAGCGGGGGTTCAGCGTGGGCCCTGGCGTCAAGACGGGTGCCGCGGTCGAGGTGGAGATTTCGGGGGCGCCGGAGACGTTGCGGGCCTTGTGGAGCTGGGGGTTGGGGCAGGCGAATTCAGCTGGTTTCGGTTGGATCGCGACGTGAGCGCGGCAGGGTCGGACCTTGAGGCGCAGTGTCGGTTGGTGTTGACCGCGCATCCGTTGCAGCGGGTCGGGGCGTACGCGATTGCTGCGCTGGCGGGTGATGATCACCCGGAGGACCTGCAGTCTGCGGGGTTTGCTCGTGCGGTGGAGCAGGTCACCCAGCATGCTGTTGCCGCAGCGCTGGTGCGGGACAGCAAGGGTGCGACTGGGTTTTGGTTGAAGATGAGCTATTCCTTCTTTCCGAACTCGCCGATGAATCATCCGGGCAATGGTAAGAAGCCGGATGGCGTGGTGAGGGATGCGGTTCGCGGGTGGCGGGGTCTACCCGATCCCGGTTTGTGGCCAGATGCTGGTTGTGTGTTGTGTGGGCGGCGGGCTGTCGGTTTTTTCGGGAAGCTTGATGTCGCGTTGGCGGAGAGCGAGGCGTATCGGAACAACGTGCCTCGTGGGCATTCGGGGATGGCGTTGTGTCAGCCGTGTCGGGTTTGTTTTCACGCGTTGCCGTATGGGTGTCAGCTGACGGGTGGTTCGTCGATTGCTTTGCACAGTTGGGATGAGCGTTTTCTGCGGCGTGTGGTGACGCGGCAGGTGGAGCGGAATCTGCCGTTGGCGGAGACCGGTGATCCTGGGCGGCGTCAGACCGATGTGCGTGAGGTTGTGGCGCTGACGGCGTTGCGGCGTTACAGCGAGCGGGTGAGCGGCGGGGTTGAGCTGCTGGTGTTCAACAACAACAACCGTGGTCAGTTGTTGGAGCAGCATGCTGTGGAGCAGGTGCTGGCGGAGTGGTTGCGGCGTACGTCGCGTGATGCGGTTTTACGGCGTGGGTTTACGGCTCTGTTGCGGGCGCATGCCACGAAGACCGATCCGGGTGTGGTGGCTTTGTCGCGGAACGCGTTCCGTGAGCCGGGTCGGATTTTTGGCAGTGGGGTGCGGCATGTGGGCCGGCTGGTGGCCGGTGGGTCTGCTGATCGTGAGGAGGTGGCCGATCTGGTCACTCTTCTCTATTCCTTAGTCACCGAGGTGATGCTGATGAACGAGAAGGACTTGTCCGAGATTCGGGCGACTGCGGGTCGGATCGCGCGACTGTTCGCTGCGGAGGAGTCGGGTGGGCAGCTGCGGAAGTTTCGTGCGCTGCTGAAGGATGCGCCGCGGTTGCGGCGGTGGCTGACCGATCAGGGGGTGCGGCGGGCGATCCGGCCGCCGGAGGGTGGTTCGGGCCCGTTGGTGACGGAGCGTGGTTTCACTCTGTTGTTCGATCCCGGGGCGGACAACCCGGCGTGGTTCCACCGGGACCTGCTGCTGGTGGGGGTTCTGGAGGAGTTGTCGCGGCTGGGCTGGCAGGCGGTCGACGGGGCGGATGTCGCCGATGACGAGGGCGTCGACGGGGTGCTCGACGCCGGCGATAGCGCGTTCATTTCCGATGATGAAGAGGAGTACGTGCGTTGAGTTTCCTGGTGGGGAAGATCGTTTTGGATGTGGTCGCGGGTGCCCCGAACAATGGGGAGGGTGAGGACAACACCGGTCGGGTGAAGAAGCTTCGGGTGGGCCGGGAGGAGTTTCCGTATGTGTCCGCGCAGGCTTTCCGCCGGTGGCTGCGGGACTCTTTACCGCCGCAGGAGTCCCGTTCGGCGGTCATCCGCTCGGGCAGTGGTGCCAAGCAGCAGGCGTACACGGCGGGTCGTCCGGACTTGCATCTGGACGATGATCTGTTCGGGTACATGGTCGCGGTGAAGAAGGAGAACTACCAGCGCGACACCGTGCTGGCGACCGGCACCCTGGTTTCCGTGGTGCCGCAGCGTCCGACGTTGGACTTCGGGACGATGAGCCGGGACTTCCCGGCGGGGGAGCACCCCGTCATCCACTCGCACGAGTTGTACAGCGCCACCCTGGCCGGTGACGTACTGCTGGACCTTCCGCGTGTGGGGGTGTTCGAGACCGACGGGCACGGGCTAAGGGTCGCGATTAGCGCCGCGGTCGCCGAGGAGGCGACGAAGGGCGGGGCCGAGGCCACGACGTTGCGTGGCAGTGCCGCGGTCCGGTTGCCGCTGGGGGAGCGGCAGCGGCGGGTGTCGGCGCTGTTGCGGACGTTGGGTGCGGTGCGTGGTGGGGCCAAGCAGGCGATGCACTACGGGGACCGGGCGCCTTCGCTGTTCGTTTTGGCTCCGCTGAAGGGAGGCGTCAATCCGTTCACCAGGGTGTTGGGTGCCCGCGACGGCAAGGTCGTGTTTTTGCCGGATGTGCTGCGTGAGGAGCTCGAGGCGTGGGCGGATGAGGTGGACGGGCCGGTGCTGCTCGGTTGGGCACCGGGCTTTTTGGGGGATCAGCGCGAGCGGGTCGAGCGTGAGCTCAAGGACCTGATCGACGAGGGGCGTGTCGTCCTGGGGCATCCTCGTGTGCTGCTCAACCGGCTGGCCGATCGGATCGAGCAGGGCGGGCACGACGCGTGGTTCGAGGACCCTGCGGCGTGACGGGCACGGATGTCACGGCGCTGCAGATCACGGTGACGGCGCCGGTCGTGTCCTTTCGGAATCCGCTGTATGCCGGGGTGCAGGTCACGTTGCCGTGTCCGCCGCCGGCCACGGTCGGTGGGCTCCTGGCGGCCGCGGCCGGGGGGTGGGAGCGGGTCGATGCGGAGCTGCGGTTCGCGATGGCGTTCCGTGCGGGTGGCAAGGCAGTCGATTTCGAGACCTACCATCCGCTGGACGCGTCGGGGAAGAAGACGTCGCCCACCCCGCGCAACCGTGAGTTCCTGACGGCGGCCGAGCTGACCGTGTGGGTCCTCGATGATCCTGAGGGCTGGCGGAAGCGGTTGCGGCGGCCGGTGTGGCCGCTGCGGTTGGGTCGTAGTCAGGACCTGGTCGGTATCCGTACCGAACTGGTGCCGCTGCGTGCGACGCCTGGTGTGCAGGGGGCGGCTGTGGTTCCCGAGTCGGTCGGTCGGGTGGGCACGCTGTTGCGGCTGCCGACGGCGATCTCCGCCGGTCGGGACCGTACTCGGTGGGACGGCTACCGCTTCGACGGTTCCGGCCGTGCCGACCAGGTCGTTGCCGACAGCAGGTCGACCACCGGCGGGCAGGCCGTCGTTCTGCTGCCTCCGACCCACCCCGACAGCGTTTCGCGTTCCTGACAGTCCGGCCGCTCGGCCCGCACCCAGATACGGACCCCTCGTCATCATGACGGACATCCTGTCCACGCTGCGGGCCAAGAGTGCCCGGCAGACGCGTCCCGCCGAACTACTCACCGTGCACCTGTCCGACACCCGCCTTGCCGCGGCCGGCCTGCGGCAACGCGTGGGCCGGCTGGAGGCGGCGGAGGACATCTTCGACGGCACGTTCTGGACCGTCGTGGAACTGGCCGCCCTTCTGCACGACTCGGGAAAGGTTCTCGACGGCTTCCAGCAGATGCTCGCCGGCCTCATCCGGGCCTGGGGCGAGCGCCACGAAGTGGCCTCGCTCGGCTTCCTTCCCCCGCTGATCGACGACCCCGAAATGCTGTCGTGGGTGGCGACCGCGGTCGCCACCCACCATCGGCCACTCACCGGTGAGAACGGACGCGACCTCCAGACCCTCTACGGCGGTGTCACCGTCACCGAACTCGAACGCCGCTTCGGCCCACTCGACCCCCGTGCCGCACCCGCCCTGGAAGGCTGGCTACGCCAAAGCGCCATGGCGGCCGGGCTGCCGGCGGGCACCCGCCGGGCAGACGCCCCCCGTACGGCTACTTCCCTGGTCGGCGACGCCCACCGGCTGCTGGAGGAGGTCCTGGACCGGTGGGCTGATCGTGTCGGACGTGAGGAGGGCTTGGCCGCCGTCCTGCTGCAGGGCGCGGTCACACTGTCCGACCACCTGTCCTCCGCACACCAAACCCTGGCCACGACACAGCCCTTGGACGCGACCTTCCGACCCCGGTTGGAAAAGGACTTCGCCACCCGCGGCAGAATCCTGCGCGCGCACCAGCTCCAGGCCGCGAACATCAGTGGACATCTACTACTGCGCGGGCCGACCGGTAGTGGGAAGACGGAAGCGGCCCTGCTGTGGGCGGCCCGTCAGGTCGAGGCCTTGATCGCGACCGGGGGCGGCGTGCCACGGGTGTTCTTCACCCTCCCGTATTTGGCCTCCATCAACTCTATGGCCCTCAGGCTCGGCAAAATCCTCGGCGCCGAGGAAACCGTCGGTGTCGCCCACTCCCGAGCCGCCTCCTACCACCTCGCCCAGGCCATCGCCCCGCAGGACGGTGACGAGGAAGACGCACACGGCGACCCGTGCCGCGTGGACGCCGCGACCAAGGCCCTGTCACGGGCCGCGGCCACCAAACTGTTCCGCGAGAGCGTCCGCGTCGCCACGCCGTACCAGCTTCTGCGGGCCGCGTTGGCAGGGCCGGCCCACTCCGGGATCCTCCTCGACGCCGCGAACTCGGTGTTCATCCTCGACGAACTCCACGCCTACGACGCCCGGCGCCTCGGCTACATCCTGGCCAGCGCCCGGCTGTGGGAACGCCTTGGCGGACGAGTCGCCGTCCTTTCGGCGACCCTGCCCCGCGCCCTCGCCTGCCTGTTCGAGAACACTCTCGAAGCGTCCGCCACTGTGCTTGACAGCCCCGACCTGGGCCTGCCGACCCGCCACCTCCTACAGACCCGCGGCCACCACCTCACCGACCCCGCCGCGCTGGAGGAGATCCGGCTGCGGCTGTCCAGGGGCGAGTCCGTCCTGGTGATCGCCAACAACGTCGCCCACGCCCATGCCCTCTACGAACAGCTCGCACCCCAGGTACGTGAGCAGCACGGTTCGGACGCCGCCCTCCTGCTGCACTCACGGTTCCGCCGGTTGGACCGCTCCCGTATCGAGCAGGAGATCACCGACCGGTTCGCCACTGTGGGATCCGACGCTCAAAGCGGCCGTCGTCCCGGGTTGCTGGTCGCCACTCAGGTCGTCGAGGTCAGTCTGGACGTCGATTTCGACACCTTGTTCACCGGCGCGGCCCCGCTCGAAGCGCTCCTGCAGCGCTTTGGCCGTGTCAACCGCATCGGGGCCCGCCGGCTGGCGGACGTCATCGTTCACCACCCCGCCTGGACCACTCGTCGAGGGCAGCCCGGCGAGTACGCCGACGGCGTCTACCCGCGCGAGGCCGTCGAATCCGCCTGGAGGATCCTTACCCGGGATCAAGGACAGGCCATCGACGAGGCGGACGCCACCGAATGGCTGGACGAGGTCTACGCCACCGACTGGGGCCAACAGTGGCACCAGGAGGTCCTGGAGCGCCGTGAGAGCTTCGACCGCGCATTCCTGCAGTTCAGATACCCCTACGAAGACCGGACCGCGCTGGCCGAGACCTTCGACGAACTCTTCGACGGCACCGAAGCCATCCTCGCCGAGGACCAGGAGGCCTACGCCGCCGCACTGTCCGCGCCCGGCGACCGCAACCGCGGCGCCGGCCGGCTCCTGGCGGACGAGTACCTCATCCCCATGCCCCACTGGGCAGGCCCCCTCAGCCGCTACGAAAAGCGGCTCAAGGTCCGCGTCATCGACGGCGACTACCACCCCGACCACGGACTCACCGCCGTCCGCGGCCTGCCCCAGCACACCTACCGGCCCGGGGAGATCCTGTGATCAACGAGGAGGACATCGGCGGCGTCCACATCAAGTACCTCTACCACTGCCGCCGCCAGCTGTGGCTGTACCTACGCGGCATCCGTCCCGAACACCTCAGCGCAGCCGTCCGCTCCGGTGAAGCCGTCCACGACACCTCATACACCCGCAACACCCCCGTCGACCTCGGCGCGGCACAACTGGACTTCGTCGACGGCGCGCACTGGGTCCACGAGGTCAAATCCTCCTCACGCCCCAACCCGGCCGACGAGGCCCAGGGCCGCCACTACTGTCACCGGCTGCACCGTGTCGGTATCGATGCCCAGGGCACCATCCTGCACTACCCCAAAACCCGCCGCACCGGACGCTTCCCCTACACCCCCGAAGCCGCCACGCAGGCGGAAGCCGACATCGTCGAGGTCCTCGCCGTCGCCGCCGCGGACAGCTCCCCGAACCGGCTGCCCCGCTCCGCCTGCCAAGGCTGCTCCTTCACCGACTACTGCTGGACGGAATGAGATGCCCGCAGCCGCCCGAACCTACTGGCTGACCAGCCCCAGCCGAATCCGTAGAAAAGACCAGTCGCTGATCATCGAACGCGAAGCCGCCGCCAACGTCCACATCCCCATCACCGACGTCCGCGACATCGTCGCCTGCGCCGAAGTCGACATCAACACCGCCGTCATATCGCTGCTCAATCGGCACCGCATCAACATCCACGTCCTCAGCCACTACGGCGACTACGCGGGATCCCTGCTCACCTCCGAAACAAGCACGTCCGGCGAGACTGTCCTGGCACAAGCGCGGATCGCCCAGGACCCCAACGCCAGTCTGGACATCGCCCGCAAGATCGTCGACTCCTGCGCCTTCAACGTCCGACGCGTCATCGACCGCAAGCTCCTCGACCGCCCCTACACCGTCCTCCAGAACTCCATCGCCACCGCCGAGAGCCCCGCCCAGCTCATGGGCGCAGAGGGAACATTCCGCCGCTCCGCCTGGGAAGTGATCGACACCAAGCTCCCGGACTGGCTGCAACTCGGCGGCCGAAGTCGCCGACCACCCAAGAACGCCGGCAACGCGTTCATCAGCTACGTCAACGGGATCACGTACGCGCGGGTCCTCAGCGCCATCCGCCTCACCCCACTCCACAGTGGAATCGCGTTCCTCCACAGCAGCATGGAACGCCAGCGACACTCCCTCGTCCTGGACCTCTCCGAAATGTTCGAGCCCCTCTTCGCCGAACGGCTCCTGCTACGCATGACAGGCCGAAACCAACTCAAAGAACACCACTTCGACCGTGACACCAACCAAGCCATGCTCAGCGAATCAGGTCGCAAACTCGTGGTCCAAAGCGTCCGGGACGAGTTCGCCGTCACCGTGGCGCATCGCAGCCTCGGCCGGAACGTCGCCTACGACGAGCTCCTCTACCTGGACGCACTCGCCCTGACCCGCCACTGCCTGGAAGGCACCCCCTACAAACCCTTCCGCATCTGGTGGTGACCACAACATGTACGTAGTCGTCGTCTACGACACCCACACCAAACGGAATGCGCGCATCCTACGCACCTGCCGCAAATACCTTCACCACGTACAACGAAGTGTCTTCGAAGGGCACCTTAGCGACGCCCAACTTCGACACTTCCAAGCCGCGGTCGAAGACAACCTCGACCTGGACTACGACAACGTCCTCGTCTACACGTTCCCACCCGGTGCCGTGCCACAACGCCTCGAATGGGGAGCAACCGAACCCGCCCCAAGTGACATCCTGTGACTCGAAGGCCCCCAAGCCTTCCTGGGACGACAAGCCAGACTTCAGCGCCACACCGGGCCCGACAACACCACCGGAGGTCTGCTGCAGAATGGCAGCCACCGATCCCTACCAGCATTATTGTGACCTGCAACTTTACTGTGGGGGGGGGTCCTCATCGCCCCTGCGAGGGGTCGCAACCGGCTGTGCTCCGGGTGCCCCTTGATGGCCTCAGCGTCCTCATCGCCCCTGCGAGGGGTCGCAACACGTCCTGGTCCTGGACGAGGCCGTGATGACGGACGAGTCCTCATCGCCCCTGCGAGGGGTCGCAACGCTACTGATCACGGAGTAGCCTGCCCCCAGAAATGCGTCCTCATCGCCCCTGCGAGGGGTCGCAACGCTGAACTCGTAGTTGCTTGGTCACGATCCGTACTGGTCCTCATCGCCCCTGCGAGGGGTCGCAACGCCAACAGCCGCCGGGCCTCCACCGTGAACGCGTTCGTCCTCATCGCCCCTGCGAGGGGTCGCAACCCGCCGGCGTGACTGGGTCCGTGCCGCCGGACGCGTGTCCTCATCGCCCCTGCGAGGGGTCGCAACACGCCGTACTCGCGCGCCATCCCGAGGGCGAGCGCCAGTCCTCATCGCCCCTGCGAGGGGTCGCAACACGCCGTACTCGCGCGCCATCCCGAGGGCGAGCGCCAGTCCTCATCGCCCCTGCGAGGGGTCGCAACGTGTCCACTCGGGCGTCCGCGTCGTCCGCGACCGTCGTCCTCATCGCCCCTGCGAGGGGTCGCAACGCATCATCGCGGACGTCATCCCGAACGCGTACGGAACGGTCCTCATCGCCCCTGCGAGGGGTCGCAACATCCCGAACGCCCGGCTCCGCCGGGCGAGGTGACCCGTCCTCATCGCCCCTGCGAGGGGTCGCAACACGGCGAGGAGTTCACGGACGGCAAGCTGCCGTCGAGTCCTCATCGCCCCTGCGAGGGGTCGCAACAAGTCGCCCCGGAGGACCCGGCGATGCCGGAGCACGAGTCCTCATCGCCCCTGCGAGGGGTCGCAACCCCACATCCACATCGGCATCCCGACCACGTACGCCCCGGTCCTCATCGCCCCTGCGAGGGGTCGCAACTGTTCCTGCTGGGCGTTGAGGTCGGGGCGCTCGTCCTGGGGTCCTCATCGCCCCTGCGAGGGGTCGCAACGCCATGGCCAGGATCGGAATGGAGTCCTTGCCGGGGGTCCTCATCGCCCCTGCGAGGGGTCGCAACTCAGGGACGCGCCGGGCAGCTTGCGGAAGTCCTCCGTGTCCTCATCGCCCCTGCGAGGGGTCGCAACTGGGACGGGCAGCGGGCGTCGAGGCCGGAGTCACCGCGTCCTCATCGCCCCTGCGAGGGGTCGCAACATGGCGGCGCTCGCCGGCTACGGCATCAAGATCGGTGGTCCTCATCGCCCCTGCGAGGGGTCGCAACTGGACGTCCCGAAGTGCCCGTCGACGAGGTTCGACGAGTCCTCATCGCCCCTGCGAGGGGTCGCAACACGTGGAGGTGCTGCGCGGCGGTGAGTGGCCGGAACGTCCTCATCGCCCCTGCGAGGGGTCGCAACAGGCCGAGCCCTCGCCGGCAGAGCGGGAGGCGCTGGCGTCCTCATCGCCCCTGCGAGGGGTCGCAACATCTCCTCGCGGTGGGCCAGCCACACCTCGTAGACGGGTCCTCATCGCCCCTTCGAGGGGTCGCAACGTGATCGCGCCCCGGGCTTGGTCGGCGGCGGCGTCCTATCCTCATCGCCCCTTCGAGGGGTCGCAACACCGTGGTCTCCCGCCGCACGTGCGCCTCGGGGTGGCGTCCTCATCGCCCCTTCGAGGGGTCGCAACCTCCTCTCCTCGGCGTTGATCAGCCCGTGCTCCGCCTGTCCTCATCGTCCCTTCGAGGGGTCGCAACAAGAACCAGCGGGAGAGGGGAATGCCTCGGCGGTCGTCCTCATCGCCCCTACGAGGGGTCGCAACATACGTGAGGCGGTCTGCCCGCTGACCCTGGCTGGTGTCCTCATCGCCCCTGCGAGGGGTCACAACCGGTGACGCGCCGCCAGGCCGACCTGAGCCGGGTCGTCCTCATCGCCCCTGCGAGGGGTCACAACTTGTGGCAAAAGCCGCTGGGGCGAGATAGTCCGCCCGGGGCGGCCTTGAAACCAGTTGTGCAGCTATTGGCAGTAGTCAGATGACTGGGGGCCTGCCCAACTTGGTCATCCGCCACACGGTCCGCCATCGCATGGGCCGTCGCGGTGGGCACGGTACCCGTACGCCCTCGAAGAAGCCGGCCCACCAGGCGGCCAGACCAGACAGCGGAGGGCGTTGCGCGGTCGTGTACGCGGCCCACGTGCCGAGGTAGACCGGGATCAGGAGGGCGGGCAGGTGCCGCTTGGCCAGCCAGACCCGGTTTCGGCCGGTGTTGCGGTAGTAGACCGTGTGCCGGGACGCCTCGGTGCGGGGGTGTTGCAGCACCATGTCCGCCCGGTAGTCGATCTCCCAGCCGGCGTCGAGGGCCCGCCAGGCGAAATCGGTTTCCTCGTGGGCGTAGAAGAACTGGGTGGGGAAGTCGCCGACCTGGTCGATCATGGTCATGCGGATGGCGTGGCCGCCGCCGAGGAACGTGGTCACCGGCCCGGACTGCATGGGGTTCTTACCACCCAGACGGGGGATGTGTCGGCGCTGACTCGTCCCGGTCTCGTCCGCGATCCGGAAGCCCGCGACCCCGAGTCGGGGTCTTGTGGCGAACGCTTCGCGGACCAGGCGGAACGTGTCGGTGCGGGGCAGCAGGCCGTCGTCGTCCAGGACCACGACGATGTCCACGCCGCCCCGCTCGCGCAGCCACTGCAGGCCGGCGTTCCGGCCACCGGGGATGCCCAGGTTCTGCGGCAGCTCCACGCTGTCCACGTCGTCCGGGAGGGGCGGGAGCTTCACGCCTTGGCCGAGGACCACGATGGTCGCCGGATCGCCTTCCTGGGCGGCCACGGAGGTCAGCAGGGCCCCCAGTTCTGTGGGCCGGTCGCCCATGGTCAGGACTACAACCCCGATCTTCGGCATTCTGGTGTTCGTTCCTTTCACGGCTGGTTGTTGAGCAGTTCGGTGGCGCGCTGGTTCAGGCTCGCCGCGCCAGTAATACCGCGTCGGCGGTATCGGGATGCCGCCGCCTGGATTTCCCTGACCGCTTGCCGGTTGCGGTCGGAGACCACACCGCCCATGAAGTCCAGTGACCGGGCCCACAGGCCGACGGCTTCTTCGTGCCGGTGTTGCCCGGCTAGCGATCGTCCCAGGTTGGTCATGGTGAGCCCGTGCTTGAGCTGGTAGATGCCCGGGGTGCGGCCGGTCAGGGCTCGCCGGTAGTGCCGTTCGGCCGCCGTGTGGTCTTTCATCGCGGTGAGGGTCTTGCCCGTGTGTGAGGCGACCGTGGCCGCTACCGGCCCCGAGGCCGCGGAGTAGGTGGGGAGCTCGTCCCGCGTGTCCGTCATCGCGTCCTCGGCCGCGAGAAGCGCTCGCGCCGCCCGGGTGCTCTGCCCGTGGTATCCGTACGCGCGGGCGCATGTCACGAGCAGCAGGGCCTCGGTCTGTCGGTCGACCTTCCCCGCCGCTCTGCCCAGGGCTGCTTCGGCAAGCTCCGGGCACTGGCCGGGGTGGCCCAGGTCAAGGGCCTGATGGGTCAGGGCCCGCATCATCCACGCGGCATGTCCGTTCGGGTCGGCCTCGCAGGCGAGCTGGTAGCCCAGCAGGTAGTACCGCTGGGCGGCGCCCTCGCGGCCGAGGTCGTGGTGTTTCCAGCCGACCAGACAAGCGAGCTGGGCCGCCGCCCCGAAGGCGTCGGAGCGGACCGTGGCGGACGGGTACCGGGCGTTCAGCATCGGTGCGACGGTGTCGGTCAGATAGGCGGTGACCGTCGTCAGGCCGTGGCCGCCGCCCATGCGTTCGTCGATGCTGCGGAACGTCTCGGTCAGCTGTCGGACGGCCGTCACCTCGGTCGGGCCGACGCTGGCGCCGGTAGCGGCCGCTCGGAGCGTCGCGGCCACCGCTTCGTGGTCGTAGGCCAGTGGCAGGCCGACGGAAGCCGCGGTGAATGCGGCGCTGAGGAAGTCGCGGCGACGTTGCATGACGGATCTCCCGAGGTCGGCGATGACGGCCAGTGGATCGTTTTCCATGGCCGCGCCGCCTTCGCAGCCTAGACCGATCTCGGCGACCGTCACTCGCCGCTTGGTCCGTCTTGTCAGGGCCTCGGCGATGTAGAACGGCGTCTGACCGGACGGTGTACCGCCGGCGACCCAGTAGGCGATGGCCGACGGGCCGGTGTTCAATCGCCGGCCGGCCTCGGCTGCCACCGAGCGGATCTCCCTGGCCAGCGCGTAGTACGTGGTCCCGGACTCGGCGATCACGTCCGCCAGCACTTTGTTCGGCGTCCGGTCCACAGCCAACGTCGGCCCCCCTTGCAAGCAATCTTGAACGGGTTGAACGGATTCCTGCCCGTACCACCGTACTCAGCTTTGTCCCGGACGAGTTCACTGTTCATCACGCCGCCCGGGGCTGCTTCACCGCCCCTTCCGGGGGAGCCCACCCCTGCCTCGGGCGGTGCCTGCCGGATGGCGGGGAGGTGATCCAGGCCGGATCCGGCTGGGACGGCGTGGACGCCCACATCGCCCACCTATGGGTACGGCCGGCGTCCGGACGAGAGCAGCGCCTGGCCAAAGGGGGGATCGGATCGTACGGATCGGCCCGAGCCGGTCCTGATCGGGGCGACCGTGACCTCGGAAGCCGTGCCGGTTCCGGCCGCCCACATCTCGAACACCCCGTTCAATCTGCTTTACGAGGAGGATGAGTGACCACGATCAGCGGGCCCCTGCCGTACGTCGACCTGCTCGCCCTGGTCGGTGAGACCAACCGGTGCCCCGGAGGCAAGCGGGCCATCTCCCGTCTCGCCCACACGATGCACCTCGGCCCTCGACACCACGTGCTGGAGGTCGGTTCGAACACGGGCTTCACGTCGATCGAGTTGGTTGCGCTCACCGGCTGCCAGGCGGACGGGATCGAGGTCAACCCGGCAGCCGTCGCCGAAGCCAATCGCACCGCCGCCCGCCTGCCGGCTCACATCGGTGAGCGGGTCGCCTTCCATGCCGGCGACGTCCGTGCGCTTCCCTGGGACGCCGACACCTTCGACGCCGTCGTGTGCGGCGGAGCGCTCGGATTCGTCACCGACCGGCCCGCGGCGTTCGCGGAGATCCGCCGGGTCGTACGCCCGCTCGGCATGGTGTCGATCACCCACCTGTACTACCGCAGCACCCCGCCCCCCGAGCTGTCCGGACGCCTCGCAGACATCCTCGGGTTCACGGTGCCGGTCTACGGGTGGGAACAGTGGCTGGGCGACCTGGCCCCGGACGGCTGGGAGATCTACCACTTGGACCGAAGGCCCATGAACGCCCGGCCCGCGGGTGTGGTCGACGCCTACGTCGATGCCCTGACCGGCACCCCCCGGATCGAAGCGCTGCCCGGCGAGGAGCGGGCGCGCGTTCGCGAGCAGTGGCGCGAGGTGAGCCATCTGTTCAACGCCAACCACGCGCACCTGGGGGTGATGGAGCTCGTTCTGCGTCGGCCGATGCGCGACGACGTGCCGGAGCAGCCGGAGCTGTTCATCGAACCGGGGGCGTACGACCCCCACTTCGAGCATGGGTTCGTTCCCCTGAAGGAATCGGAGACGATCTGATGACGACCGCCACCAGCACCCCGCCGCTGTGGTCGGATCCCGGCCGGTATCTGGACCTTATGGATTCCCCGTGGGGGCGCATGTTGGTCACCATGCAGGACGCCCTGTCCTACGCCACCGCACGGTTCTGGGCGGACCGGGGCGTGTCGACCCTGCATCTGCCGGTGACCACCGGGGCGGTCTCCTCCCCGATGGGTCTCGGCTCCGACTCCCAGCCGGTCAAGGCACGCATGTTCGGCAGGGATGTGTACCTCGCGGACAGCATGCAGTTCACGCTGGAGTACGGGTGCCGCATGGCCGGCTCGGGCTGCTACTACCTGATGCCGTCCTTCCGCGGTGAGGACCCCGACAACAGTCACCTCTGCCAGTTCTTCCACAGTGAGGCAGAGCTGCCCGGCGGCCTGGACACCATCATGGCCACGGTGGAGGATTACATCCGCCACCTGGCCCGGCACCTGCTCACCGCCTGCCCGGACACCGTCCGCGCCGCGGCGGGCACGGTCATCCATCTTGAGGGGATCGCCGACGGCCGCAGTCCGTTCGAACGGATGACGTTCGACGCGGCGGCCCGGCTGTTGGGCCACGACGCCGACCTGATCCGCATCGGAACCGCGTCCGGCCGGCCGCCGTGGCGCACGCTCACCCGCCGGGCCGAGCGGCTCCTCATCGACCGCTGCAAGAGCCCGGTCTGGGTCACCCACTACGACCACCTGGCCGTGCCCTTCTACCAGGCCTTCGCCGACGACAGCCACCACAGTGCCCTCAACGCCGACCTGCTGTTCGGCCTCGGTGAGATCGTCGGTGCGGGGGAGCGGCACATCAGCGCCGAGCAGGTGCGTGCCGCGCTCGCCCTGCACCATGTCGGCGAGGACTCCTAGCTCTGGTACCTCGCGATGCGCGAGCGGCGGCCGCTGCACACCTCCGGCTTCGGGATGGGGGTCGAGCGGTTCCTGATGTGGGCGCTCGACCACCATGACATCCGTGACCTCCAGATCCTGACCCGCGTCAACGGGCAGGACTGCGTTCCCTAGGCGGCCGCCCGCGTCCGGCCGAGTGCCGCCGTGGCCTGCTGCACGCTGCGCAGTGTCCACGGCGGACAGGCGGCATCCAGCTCCAGGGCGGGCAGCGTCACCCATCGGATGTCCGCCACCTCCTCCGGTGAGGCGATCACCGGTCGGGCCTGCTCGGGGAGTTCGCCGGCGAGGACCACGTTGATGACGGGACTGCCGGTGTCCGTGACGAAGAACGCGGACTCCGCGTAGGACAGCTCCACGGCGTCCAGGTCCACGCCGATCTCCTCCAGGACCTCCCGGCGGGCGGTGTCGGTGATCACGTCACCGCCGGGAGTGTCCGCGTCGACGGTCCCGCCGACCAGCGACAGGGTTCCCGCCGCGTGCTCCTCCTTCAGCCCGCGCACGATCAGTAGCCATTCATCGCCACGGCGCAGCGCCACGTCCACATTGACCGAATACCTCATGGCTCCTCCTCCAACCGGTCCCGCACGAGGGCCCGATGGTAGCGGCGGAGCCGGTCCCGGAGGTGCACGTATATGCCGATCTCAGCCAAGCCCGACCGGTACGGTTTCTTCGCCTTCGACGGGGGCCTGCTCCATCAGCTGTCGGAGGCCTACGGTCTGGGGCCCCTGACCGGGTTCCGGCCGGTTCTGCTCGACGGCGATCACGTCACGCTGATCGACATCCGGTCCCAGACCAGTCGCAAGATGGTCATCGAGGCCGCCGATGGATCCCGCCTGTTCCTCAAGCAGATCCCGTGGTACTGCGAGAGGGACGCTCTTACGCTGGCCAGCGCCTGGCAGACACAGGCCACCGCAGCCGGTCTCCCCGTACCCCGGATCCTGCGCACCACCGAGGGCAGCGCCTGGTACGACATCGGTGGATCATCCTTCACCCTCACCGAGTACGTTCCCGGCCGCCGCTACGCGGGCACTCCGCGCGATCGTGCCCAGGCCGGCCACACGATGGCGATGCTCCACTCCACCCCGGCGCAGGTTCCCGCGGGTCCCGCCGAGGACGTCTTCGCCGGCGCGCTGGAGCACATCGCGCTCGCCCCCGACCTCACGCCCGTGCCCACGGCCGCGCTCGACCTCATGCGGCACGCGGTCCACTCCTGGACAGCCCAGGCGGCTGCGGCGGGTTGGGGATCGCTGACCGGACAGCTCACCCATGGGGACACCAACCCCTGGAACCTCATCTACACCGACACCGCGGCAGCCCTGATCGACTTCGACAACGCCCACCGGGGCCCCAGCCTTCGCGACGTCGCCGAAGCCGTCCTGTCCTTCTGCGCCGTCCGATACCGCCAGGACACCACCAACTTCGCCCCCTGCGTACCCGGCCCGGTCGACCGGGACCAGGCCGCCGACATCCTCACCGCCTACACCCGGATACGAGACCTCACCCCGCGGGAGCGGGCCTGCCTGCCGCCGGCCGCCGGCGCGGTCGCGGTGGGCTTGGTCTGCCTGGGCCTCATGCGCGGCGACTACCCCCAAGATCTCGCGCATGACCTGGCGATGTGGGCCACCGCGGTTCCCGCCGACATGGCCGGCCTCCTGGCGCAGGTGTGCCCGTGAGGGCCCTCGTCCGACCGGCCGCCCTCGTCCCCGGCGACACCCTCGCGGTGGTCACCCTCTCCTCCCCAGGTCCCGCCCACCACCCCGACGCCTATGCCCGAGGCATCGCCCACCTGCACGCCGCAGGCTTCCGCACGGTCACCACACCGACCACGACCGGCCGCTTCGGTTGGACGAGCGGAGCGCCCCGCCGGCGCGCCGAAGACCTGAACGCCGCCTTCGCCGACCCCGCGATCGACGGCATCCTCACCACCATCGGCGGCAACCACACCGCACAACTATTGCCCCACCTGGACTGGGACACGATCGCCGCCAACCCCAAAGTGCTGTGCGGGTACTCGGACACCACCGTCCTACACCACGCCATCCACCACATGACCGGCATGGTCAGCTTCTACGGGCCCGCGGTCATCCCGCAGTGGGGCGAACACGATCACCCCTTCCCCTACACCGCCGGCCACTTCCACACCATCACCACGAGCACCACCGGGCCCGGCCCCGTTCCGGTCTCCGGCTACCTCGTCGACGAGGACCACCACACCGCCCAAGCCGCCCACAGGGCCCGAAGGACACGCCCGGCCCCACCGCGCCTGGCCCTGCGCCCCGGCCACGCCCGGGGACCGCTCGCCCCGTTCTGCCTGCCGTCCATGCGGCTCCTCGCGGGGACCCCGTGGCAACCGGATCTGAGCGGCCACATCCTGCTCCTGGACCTGAGCGATCACGCCTACCGCCCCGAGGACTTCGACGCCGACCTCACCCACCTGCGACAAACCGGCCTGACCCGCGACCCGGCCGCCGTAGTCATGCTGCGCACCCCGAGCCGTCAGGACGCCACCGCCTACGCCCACGTCCTGTTCACGCACACCCGCGGCGGCTCCTACCCCGTACTGATCGGCATGGAGGGCGGACACGTCGACCCCATGCCGACCTACCCGCTCGGCGTGTCCGCCACCCTCGACACCACCACCCTGACGATCACCGAACCGGCCGTCATCCCCAGGGAGGACCGAACCCATGGCATCTGACCCGCCGCCCTTCGCGATTCCGGCCGTCATCGTGTGGAGCGGCAAGGGAGGCGTCGGGAAGTCCACCGTGGGCGCCGCCGTCACCCGCGGCCTCAAGGCGCACGGAGCCCGGCCCGGTCACTTCGACGCCGACCTCACCGGCCCCTCCGCCCCCGCCCTCTTCGGCGTCGACGGCCGCCTGCGCGTAGCCGGCCAGCGCATCCAACCCGCGATCAGCGCGGGCATCCCCGTGGTGTCCACCGGCCTCCTCGCCGACGCCGACCGGCCCTTCATCTGGCACGGACCACTCCTACGCGGCGCCATGCACCAGCTCCTGCACGACACCGACTGGGGCCCCCTGGACGTACTCGTGGTGGATCTACCCCCGGGCACCGGCGAGCCGCAACTCGCCGTACTGACCGAACTCGATGTCGTCGGGGCCGTCATCGTCACCACCCCCCACGAACTCGCCCTCCTCGACGTCCGACGGTCCCTGCGCATGCTCGAAGAAGCGTCCGTACCGGTCGTCGCCATCGTCGAGAACCTCGCCGAAGCCATCTGCCCCTCCTGCGCCCACTCCTGGCCGCCGTTCCCCGGAACGGCCGGCGAGAGCCTGCACGCTCTGCTGCCCGACGCCCGCCTCATCCGCCTGCCCATCGACAGCCAGGCACCCGCGATCGACGCCGACGGCAACACCGACGCCGCCCTCATCCGCCACCTCACCGAAGCCGGCCTCTACCGCGACCTCCTCGCCCTCCTCCCCATGCCCTGACCACAACGAAAGGCCCCCGACGTGCACCGCATGGACCCCCGCGTCATCGCCCACTACGAAACCCACGACCAAACCGACCGGCTGCACGCCACCGCCACCGGACGCCTCGAACTCACCCGCACCCAGTACCTCCTGCGCCGCTACCTGCCGCCGGCCCCCGCCCGCGTCCTCGACGTCGGAGGCGGACCCGGCATCCACGCCCGATGGCTGACCGACCAGGGCTACACCGTCCACCTGATCGACCCCGTCCCCCACCACCTCACCCAAGCCGCCGCCCACGCGAACTGCACCACCGAACTCGGCGACGCCCGCCGCCTCACCGCCCCCGACAACTCCCAAGACGCCGCCCTCCTCCTGGGCCCCCTCTACCACCTGCCCGACCGGCCCGACCGGATCACAGCGCTACGGGAGGCGCAGCGCGTCGTACGCCCCGGCGGCCTGATCGCCGCCGCCGCCATCAGCCGGTACTCACTCCTCCAGGACCACGGCACCGTCACCAGCCTGACCGACGAGGACGTACGTCGACGCCTCGGCACACGCCTGACCAGCGGCTACCAACCCGAGCCCGACGCCGACCCCACCGGACTGTTCACCGCCGCCCACTTCCACACCGGCGACGAACTCCTCGCCGAAGCCACCGAAGCCGGCCTGACCGATGCCGTGCTCCGCGGGATCGAAGGCCCTGCATGGGCAATCCTCAAGGGGGTCGAGCGATACACCGGCGAAGTCCCCAGTGATCTGTTCGCCACGGCGCTCGAAGCGGCCCATCTCGCCGACCCGCACCCGGCCACCGCCGACATGTCCGCTCACATGCTCCTCCTCGCAACGGTCGGCTGAAGAGCCGCCCCGGACGGCGGCTTGGACACCGAGTATCGACTGGGTTTCTGTCGGTGTCAGCGGCGGCTAATGCGACCAACGGCGCCTTTGTCACCGCGACCAAGTGCCCGACCTCGGATCCAGCACGATCACGGTCTTCGGGTGGGTTCCGGGGGAGGCCGAGCCACCATTCGACAAGGCAGCCATCTCCAAGGGCATGGGCACCGTCACCGCCCAACTCCACCAGCACGCAGCAACCACGCACCTGCCCTCGGACTTCGCCCGGCCCACCTGGGATCCGGCCGACGTCTGGACCGCGGCTACGCCCTCACCCATCCCGACCGCCCGCTCCTCGGCGACGGCGCCGCCTTCCTACGAGCCATCGCCGACCGGATCCACACCCACGGGACTGTCCCCAACAGCGATCACGGCCTGATCCACGGGGACCTGCGCAGACAGAACATGATCCTCACCCCCGAGGGCACCATCGCGGTCATCGACTTCGACGACTGCGGCATCGGCGCCTACACCCTCGACATCGCCACAGTTCTGTCCTCGATCCACCACCTGTGCAGCAACCAACCCGAGGTCTACGCCGATTTCACTGACCGCTTCGTGACCGCGTACAAGAAGATCCGCCCACTGCCCGTTTCCATGTGCCGCTTTGATCAGGTGTAGGACGGGATGGTCTGCGGTAGCAACATGGCTGATGGTAGGGCTGGTTGGGTCGGAGGGTGGGGTTCGTGCGGGGTGACCGGAGGCAGATTCAGACGGCGGTTCTGGGGGGTGCGGATTCGGAGGAGCCGCTGATACTTCCCCTGGAAGCGATCGAGGTGGACGCCTTCCGCCAACGGCACGAGCACGACACGTTCTGGTGCGGGACCCTCCTCGGCGGGTGCGGTTCTCAGGTGACGACGAAGCTCTACACCGACCGGGTCTGCCACTTCGCCCACCACCCGGCAGCGGACGGTATGCCGCACTGCGGGCGTAGCGCGCGGGGGGTGGCGAGCGCCGACCATCTGTATGTGAAGGCGGCCGCCTCCGCGTGGCTGCGCGGCTCCGGATTTCAGGAGGATCTGGTCCGCTTCGACTTTGCCCGGCCGCAGGGGGTGGGTATCGGGTCGGTTGTCGATATCGCGTTCCGGGAGCGCGGGCTGCGTGTGCACTTGGACACGTCGGTGGAGCCGGTGTGGGACGAGGAGGGCCACGAGCCGGTGCTCGGGGTGTCCGTGCCGGTCGATCGGGACACTCTGATCCGTCGCTGGTACGTCCACCGGATCAGGCTGGACAGTGAGGGCACCGGTAGGCGGGTCCGGATCGGTACCGAAGCGTTTGCGCGGCCTACCCAGTGGTTCGCCCTGGAGGAGTGCTCGATGACCGTTCGGGGTCTGTCGACTCCGGCTGTAGAGCAGATCGTACGGTCCCGGACCACCCGTCCATCGGCTCCTTGGGCAGCTGCCCGCACCGAAACCGCGGTAGCCGCCCCGGTGCGGGCCCTGGGCCTTCTCCGGCGCCTGGCCGACGCCCGCAAGGTGGGATCGACGGTCGTGGTGAGCCGACTGTGCGATGAGATGGCCGCTCTGCTTGCGGAGAACCCCGACGACGGTCGGCTCTCCGAAGTCATTGAGGACGCCCGGAGCTGGCTTGGTGGGCAGGCCGACGTCCGTCGAAAGCTGTTTCACGAGCTCGGGGAAGCGGTTCCCCGCGCGCAGGTCCGACGGATCCGTCAGCTTCTCGTCCAGGCCAACGCGACAGCCGGCCACGGACGGACGGCGCAGGAGACCCGCATCGTGGAGGCGGCCGCCGCCCACCTTGCTGCCTGCGGCGCGGACCTGCTCGTTCTCGACGCGAAGCAGAAGCAAGAGGTGAGAGCCAGGGCTTCAGCGAAGCAGGCCCGAAAGTATCTGGAGCGGCTCGCGGGGTTCGGCCGCCTCGAACGGCGCTCCCCGGGACCGGGAACCCGCAAGATCGTGGAGAGAATGGCCCGGTGCGCCACCGAGGCCGGTGATCTCCTCAAGACCGACGAGGTCCAGCGGATCACCGCATGGAAGGTGCGGGCAGGCCTCACCGGTCCCCAGGGGGAACTTTCCGAACAGGGCAGCGGCACACCCGAGGAGAAGCCGCGGGCGAAGCAGCCGCCGGCGCGGGAGCAGGTGGCGCGCAGGTTCTGGCTGAAGGAGCCCTGCCCCCGCTGCTTCGCTGTCGTGGGCAAGGACTGCTACAACGACGACCGCACCGGCAAAAAGAGAACTCGCGCGCAACCGCACCCTGAGCGGCTGCGGCACATCCTGGCGCGCCGGGCCAGCGCACGGCGCCCCCAGAGAACTCCGGTCCCGCCTGACACCCAAGAGGTCTTGTCCGTGGACTGCCCCGACTGCGGCAGCCGCCCCGGACAGCTCTGCCGGTCTCCACGCGGATCCCACCGCGGAAGGGTGGAACGAGTTTCCTCCCGGGCAGCAGACGGACCAATCTGATGGGGCGGAAGAGAGTGTCACCGGGCTCTGAACGGCCGGCATGAGAGGGCCTCCGATGGCCGGATGAAAGCCGTGAGGCCGACGTTCCCGTCCCACAGGAACGTCACCGAGGATGAGTCCAGGCCACGGTCGCCCTTACCAATGCGATGACCACCGACGCCCTCGACGGCATCCGCGACCACTACCGCGACGTTATGGAGGAACTCCTCGCGACCAAGGCCCACAGAGAGCCCACCCAGGCCCCTGAGTCGCCAGCCCCGCTGATCGGCGTGATGGCCACCCTGAAGGCGTCCGTACAGAAGGCTCGGGAAACCCAAGGAGAAACAGAGGCCACCGTCCACGGGATCGGCACCAAGAAGCGCCCGAAGAAAGCTGCAAAGAAGATCGCCGGGGCGGTCGAGGGCCGCATGACGCGCCGTGGTAAGGATCCTACGAACCTGCCGTCAGTACCTTCATCACGTACAGCGAAGTGTCTTCGAAGGTCACCTCAGCCATGCCAAGTTTCACCTCCTTCAGCACGCGGTGGAAGCCATCATCGACCTGAGCTACGACAACGTCCTCGTCCACACGCTCCCGCCCGGTGCCATGCCACAACCTCTCGCATGGGGACAACCGAACCCGCCCCAAGTGACATCCTGTGACTCGAAACCCCCCAAGCCCTTCCCGGGACGACAAGCCGGGTTTCAGCGCCACACCGGGCCCGACGACACCACCGGAGGTCTGCTGCAGAATGGCAGCCATCGATACCCACCAGCATCGCTGTGACCTGCGACTTTACGGTGGGGTCCTCATCGCCCCTACGAGGGGTCGCAACCGGCTGGAAGCCGCGGCGGTCGAGGCGGCACTGCTCGGTCCTCATCGCCCCTACGAGGGGTCGCAACGCCTCCGCCGCGAAGGTGGCGCCGGGGCTGACGGGCGCGTCCTCATCGCCCCTACGAGGGGTCGCAACGCGTGGTGATGATGGGCGTCTCACAACTCGTGAAGCCGTCCTCATCGCCCCTACGAGGGGTCGCAACGCACTCCGCGCGAACGCGGAGGTCGCGGCCCGCGGTGTCCTCATCGCCCCTACGAGGGGTCGCAACTGCCGACCCAAGGCCTCAGTCATGGCCCGACGGTAGCCGGGTCCTCATCGCCCCTACGAGGGGTCGCAACACTCCGAGGGGCCTGTGCGGCGTCGAGAGGCCACGGTCCTCATCGCCCCTACGAGGGGTCGCAACCTTGCGAAACGGCACGTCACCTCCTCCAGCACGCTCTTGTCCTCATCGCCCCTACGAGGGGTCGCAACGACGGGAGCGTCACGGCGACCAGTTCCGTCGCGGACGGTCCTCATCGCCCCTACGAGGGGTCGCAACTCGATGGGCCAGGTCGGCGACGGGTCCGCCGTCGCGCGTCCTCATCGCCCCTACGAGGGGTCGCAACACGAGTGGGTCGACCAGTACGGCGAGGAGCGGGTGTCCTCATCGCCCCTACGAGGGGTCGCAACTAGTAGCCCGTCGGGTGCCTGAAGGCCATGCCCATCAGTCCTCATCGCCCCTACGAGGGGTCGCAACGTGAGCTGGTCGAGGTGCTTCCGGGCCGGCTGCTGTGTCCTCATCGCCCCTGCAAGGGGTCACAACAACAGATCCGCTGGGGTCGAGCCCTCGCCCATGGCCGGTCCTCATCGCCCCTACGAGGGGTCGCAACGGGATTGGTAGGTCGGGGCCGCGTCCGCAGGCGCGGGCTCCTCATCGCCCCTTCGAGGGGTCACAACTTGTGGTAGTAGCCGCAGGGACGAGATGGTCCGCCTGGGGCGGCGGCCTTGAAACCAGTTGTGCAGCTATTGGCAGCATTCAGATGACTGGGGCCTGCCCTACTTGGTCATCCTGGTGCTCAAGCTCCACGCCGACCCCGCCGCCTACGCCGGGGAGACGCTCGAGTACGCGCTACTGGCCGGCACCACCCCGGTCGCCCAGCTGCACGCGGAGGGCAAGGAGTCGTTGTCGCTGCTGGAGTTCCTGGCGCAATCCGCCGACTGGACCGGGGCAGAGATGCCCGCCGTGCTGGCCGGGCGGGTCGCCGCCGTCCACACGGCCTGGCTACGGCTGCCCGGCGAGGCCCCGAGGCCTTGGCCAGCTTCAGTCTCGCGGCTCTGAGCGGCGCGCCCGCCCCGGCCTGGATCACGGACCCGCCCGCGTACGGCGAGGTGCTGGCCGCGCACCTGGACGCCTATGGACCGCAGTTGGTGCCGCTGGGCCACCTCGACCTCTAGCCCGAGCACCTGCGCAGACGCCCGGGCGGGGAGGTGGTCCTGCTCGATGTGGAGAGCGTGCGCCCGGACGTGCCGGGCTGATCGACGTGGTCACTCTGCCCGCCGACCTGCGACAAGCCGGGCACGAGGTCGGCCCGGGTGCTGGACTTGTATCTGCAAGCCACTGCCGCGTTCGGCGCACGCTGGACGACCGGCACGCTGAAAGCTGCTCTGCGCGCGTACGCGGCGGCCACCGGCCTGGAAAGCCTGCACGGCCTCGACAGCTGAACGCCCGCCGCCCCCGTCGGCCGCAGTGGCCGAGGGGGCGTCGGGCGTTCGCCGCATTCTATGGTCCTTCGATGCCGACGATCGTGCCGAACGGGTCACGCAGCTGGGCGATTCTGCGGCCGGGCTCGATGGTCAGGGGGCCGCGGTGGTGCTCACAGCCGGCCGCCAACAGCCGCTCCCGGATTCGGTCGACGTCGTCCACTCCCCAGTACACGACCGGGCTGCCGCCCCGGGGGTTGCGCTCATCGTCCACCGGATGGAATCCGACCTCGACCCCACCGATCTGCACCCAGGCGTAGACAGCCCCGGTGTCACCAACGTCCAGCTTCACGGGGACGTCCAGGAGCTCACCCCACCACCTGGCCGATGCCTCCGGGTCCACGGCGAAGGTCATCACGGTACGAACGGTGCTGAACACGGCCCACCTCCAAAGGGGTGCCTCACAAGTTCTCGTTCACTGCCAATCCCCACACGCCAAGCCCATGGCCTCTCCGAACATCTCCAGGATGTGCATCTGGGCGACTCCGGATGTCCCCGTATCGCGCAGGGGATCGGGTAGTCAGGCAGGCCTCTCTTGCAGCAAGCCGGCCGCCACGGGGTTGCGGTCCGTCCGACGATGGTCGGGAGCGACCAGGGGACCAGGCATCACGCCGCTCAGGCCGTGCTGTTCGCCCAGAGGGCCGGTAGAGGGGGCGTCAGTCGAAGGCTACCGGCATCAGGGTGGATGGGTGGTGTCGAACGACGAGGGACAGTCGCCTGGACCGCCACCACCGAAAACCGGCCCCGACGGCGCGGTTCGCCACCTTCTGCGGCTATCAGGGGCTGGCTGCGGAGGAGGGCGGGCAGGGGCAGGTGAGAGGGAGGACGCGTTCGGTCAGCTGTCCGGTGAGATGGATGTCGGTGAGGGCGGCGTTGGTGAGCCAGTCCGCTGCGGTCAGCTGGTCGACCAGGCGCTCCAGCTCGCCGGCACCGGCCGGGACCATGGCAGCCAGAGTGGTCAGGAAGACGCCGTGGCCGCCGGTACCCAGACGTCCCGATGCCGAACTCTGGGTGGCCAGGGTCAGGGCGAGCAGGCGGGTGGCGGAGGTGGCCTTGGTTTTGCGGAGCTTCTTGTCCGAGACGACCCTTTGGGCCCAGCCGGAGAGCTTGGGCCGCATCTTCTTGCCGAACGTGAACGGGCCAGCCCCGTCCTCACCGGACGCGAGGGAGGGGACGGTGATCGGGGTGGCGTTCTCCGGGCGGGAGGCGAGAAGGTCGCCGGCCGTGCAGGGGAGGGACAGCCAGCCGCAATCGGTCAGCTTCTCGACCAGGTCCTGCGGATCGGTCAGGCCCAGCGCGGTGAGGTCCTGGCCGACGAGGTTGCCGGTTCCGGTGTGCGCGGTGCGCAGGGTCAGCATCAGCACCAGCAGCCGTGCATCCGCGCCGGGCAGCGGGGTGTGGTTGGCCACGTGGGCGAGGACGGAGCGCGCGTGCTCCCACTGCCCGGGAACGGTCAACAACCGGTTCACGACCGGGCCGTCGCCGCCGGTAATGCCGCTGATGCGCTGCTGGTGCTGGAGACGGGCGGTGGCGGCGGCCCGCTCGGCCCGTCGGGCCTCCCAGCGCAAGGTGCCCTCGCCGGTGATGTCGGCCCAGGTGGTGAAGGCTCGGGCCTTGCGTTCCTGGAGGTCGGCGAGCAGCTCCAGGTCGGGCTGGTCGCGCTGCTGGTAGGCGCGGAAGAGGTTGCCGAGTTCGATGAGTTCGTCCCGCAGGACGGTGGGCCGCAGATCGTCGGGGATGATCCGCTGGGAGATCTTTGCCGGTGGTGGGCGGCGCCGCGCCGGCGTGTTGCGGGGAAGCGGGACCGAGCCGGCGACCTGGTGGTCGGAGAACTGCGGCACACCCGCACCGGCCGCCGTGTCCACGCCCGTTGCCACGCTTGTTGCCGCGCTCGCGGCCGGGGTCGCGGCCGGGGTCGAGGACGGGTGGTCCGGGGCCGTGGGTACGGAGGTCGCCGCGGTCTTCGCTCCGGGGGTGGCGGCCGCGCACCGGGAGCAGCACTCCATGACCTGCCACCAGCGGCCTTCCCGGTCGGTGACCACGGCCAAAACAACGGGGCCACCGCACCGCCAGGGTGCCGTACGTGGACGGCCGGTGTCGGGTAGGTGGGTGTGGCAGTCCGCCAGCCGGCACGCGCAGTACGCCGTGGCTCTCGGGGCGGGGGCGGCGCGCAGGTGGGCCTTGATGTGGGCGACCGCGGCCGCGCGGCCGGCGGCCGCGGACGGAAAGCGCTGCTCGGAGCAGGCGGGCCGGCTGCACGAGACACGTACCGCTGTACTGCCCCGGCCGGCGGCGTCCAGGCGCACCGTCCAACGACGCCCCGGCACTCGTTCATCCAGCTCGCCTACTGCGGCCTGCGTCATCCCGGTCCCTCTTCCGCCCTGTATCCCCGATAGGGACCGCCCCCGCCGCGCGCAGGGCGACGGGGGCGGCGAGGACACCGTATTGGGGCGCGGAGATCGAGGGCTGCTGAACTCGCCCTGTGCGAACGGTGTGAATTGCGAAGGCAGGGTCCTGTGTGGTCGCGGGTGTGCCGTCCAGGGAGTCGAGGAGTTCGCCGAAGGTGATCTTGGTGTCGTTGTCGGTAATGCCATGGTGGCTGCGAGCGCTTCCGACCTGCCGGTGCTGCGCCGCGGTGTTCCAGCAGGATGTTCAGCGCGACGTCGGTCGGCACAGATGAAGGCCCTCTGTATCGCTCAGCCCCTCAATAGAAGCGCGAACCAGTCCAGCCAAAGAGGCAAGGGGTTTCGCCGCTGGTACGTGGCTGATGATGACGTAAGGTCCCGGGCCGCCGAGCAGGCCGGCCTGGGCCCGGATCACTGGCGACTCCGGGTGCTGCGACGTGGTGTCCACCGGCCGCATGAGGGGCGAGCGTGCTGAGTAGCCTCACGCTCAGGGGTAATCGGTCGGTCAAGAGCAGGCGAGGGCATTGGCGCTTTGGCGTACTTCCGGTTGCCCATGGGCAACTCGGATCTCATTGATCACTGACAGGTCCGAATGGGTGACGTGGTGTCAGCGTCAGGTGCTTTCATGGGGCAGTTGTGCAGGGAGGCGCAACCCGACTGATGGGGGGCCGCATGCCGGTCGTCAGGGAGCACATCCGCAACGGGTTCAAGGTCCGCGAGCATTGGCGCAACCCGGCAGGGTCTGGCAGGCAGGTGATGCTTCTTGGCTTGTTCGTGTTGGCCGTGTTCGTGTTAGGCAGCAAGCCGATGGGTGGCGCGGCGGGTGAGGGGCAGCCGGTGCCTCAGTCGACGGTGTATCCGATCAAGTGGCCCGGTTGGGATCAGCCGGTGGTACGGCCTCAGCCGACGGTGTCCTATCCGATCGTGTTCCCGACTGCCGGGACGGGCCGTTGAGTGCCCGTCGGCCCGCGCGGCGAATCGGCCGCGGCCGGCGTTCCGGGCGACGCAAGGGCGCGGGCCTGGAGCAGCTGCTGCTGTTCGGTCTGCTGGCCGTTGTGGTCTTCAGCCTGGTGGTGGGCGCGTTGCGGTGGCTGGCCGCGCACCCCTGGGGCGTGGTGTTCGTCGCGGTGGCCGCTGTCTGTGCGGCGGCGGCCTGGTGGTGGCGTCGGGCTGAGACCGTTCGCTGGGAACAGGTTCGGGCGCAGGGGCTGCGTTATGCGGTCGAGCAGTTGGACCGGCTTCATCATCGGCAGTTCGAGTTCGCGGTGCGCGACCTCATGCATCGAGACGGCTGCCAGGACGCACGGCAGGTCGGCGGCCGCGGTGACAACGGAGCCGACGTGAAGGCGACCGACCCGTACGGGCGGCGCTGGGTCATCCAGTGCAAGCACCGGAAGGACGGTTGGGCCGGTAAGCCGGTCGGCACACCCGACCTGCACGTTCTCAACGGGACCGGCCGCCAGATCCACGGCGGGGATGTCCTGGTCATGCTGACCAACGGCCGTATCACCGGCAACGCCGTGGAATTCGCGAAGGACCAGCGTCTGCACCTTGTCGACCGCCACGTCCTTGCCCAATGGGCCGCCGGCTCCCGCCCGCTGTGGGAACTGCTGCGCCAGGTGCCCCCGCCCCGCAAGCCGTCCTCCCTGTCCTGACCCGCTGCCTCATCGCCGGGGGCATCTGGTCCGGGGGCAATGCGGCGCCGTTCAGGGGCAGGGGACTGGCATCCCGGATACGGTCCGGCCATTGCGGAGTCTGTGGGAGAAACGGAGCGACGGGGACTTCCAGTAGGGGGGCGCGTGGGTCAGGGCGTGGAGGCGAGGGCGTGGTGGCCGGAGCGAAGGTCGGCCAGTAGGCGGCCCGCGTCCGTCAGGAGCGCGCCCTGCAAGGTGTGGATTTCGGGTGGGGCCTGGGCCGGTGCCCGTTCGTGCCGCTGCACGCGGTCGAGTTCTCCTTCCGCGTCGTCGACCAGGGTGGTGAGCTGCTGCGTGTCGGTAGGGGATGTGTGGCCGATCTCCTGCGTTGCCGCGGCACTTTTCCGGAGCAGGGAGCTGAAGCCGGTCCGGAAGGATGCGGGCAGGTTGTTGAATTCGTCGCTGTCCAGGGCGTGGTCGAGGGCGCGTGTCATGGATCGGAGGTGGTCGATGGAGCGTTCGGCGACGGTAAGGGCTTCACGAGCCCTCGGTAGGAGCACATCAGAATTGCCGGGGCCGCTGCGGGGGCGAAGACGGCTGTTCTCGATCTCGCTGTCGATGCCGTGTCGGATCCGTTCGCAATCGGCGGAGAGTTTGCGCCAGTCACGGCGCCACTGCCGGACGCGCTCCGGATCGGGATCGTCCGCTTCGAACACCTCGGCCATGCCGTCCAGACGTTGCCCCATGCCGGTGTAGAGCTCGGCGACGGCATGCTGACGGTGGTGGACGTGCCGGGCGGGCGCGAGGATCAGGTGAGCCGCGAGGCCACACAGAGCACCGAGGGCCACGGAGGCGGCCAGGTGGCCGATGTAGTCGATCCGTCCCTGTCCGGAGGAGAACGCGAAGAAGCCGACGATGGCGACCTGCGTGCCCTGATGGCCGAGGCGCCGGATTTTGCCGACACACAGCGCGAGCAGGGTGAGAAGTCCGAAGGTCCATCCGTGGATGCCCAAGATCGCTGCCAGCGTGGCGGCCAGTGTCGCTCCCACCGCCATCGCGACGAGATACTGAGCGGCGTCCCGCACCGACCGGTACACGGTGGCCTGCAGGGCGACCAGCGCGGTGAACGGGGCGAAGGTGGACACCGTCGGCGGCAACAGATGACGCGCCAGGACCCAGGCGACCATCGCCGCGATCACCGTCTTGGCACCCAGGAGCAGTGCGTCCCGTTCTTCCCCCGGTGCGCGTATCGCCCGTTGGAAGTAGATGGCTCGTTCCTGGACGGCCACCAGGATTCTGCTGTGTACGTCGCCCCACTTGGGCACATCGATCACCTCTCACAGACCGTTTGCCCCACCGATCGGTACCAAACAGCGAGGTCCGAAGCCGTGCGCGCGCCCTCGACGAGGTGGTGCGTGATCGACACACCGTCCTGCGGTGGGAGGGCCGGTTTCCGTCGGGCTCCGACCTGGCGCGCCCCGGGGTTTCTGGCCGCCGTCAGGCATCAGGCCCGGCCGGTTTGTGCTGCTTTATGGCGAGTCGGCTACCTGGCGCGGTGGGTGACCTCTCCTGCCTGGGCCGGTACGGCGGGCAGGGGGGATGGTGCAGGGAGCGCAGCGCCTGGCCTGTGCCGGGACGGGGCTGAGGCGTTTGGGGCAGTCCCGTTTGGGTGCTTGGACGTTGTGGTGCGGGGCGAGGCGCTCGTGCAGCTTGTTGTTGGGCAGTACGACCAGGAAGTACAGGGCTCCGGCCAGGGGAACGAAGCTGATGGCCGCGTTGATGAATGTGCCGTAGGGGAACTGGGTGGCGCCCATGGTGAAGGTTTTGCGGTTCATGTTGCCGGTGGCGCCGGTGGCCAGTCCGACAAGTGGTGTCAGGAAGACGCCGACGAAGCCGTTCACCACGGCGGTGAAGGCTGCCCCGATGACGATGCCGGCGGCCAGGTCGACCACGTTTTCGCGCAGGATGAAGCTGCGAAAGCCCTTCGCCTTCGTCATCCTTGAAGTTTCGATGCCGACGCGCGGAATGGGCTGAGCGCAGTCGGCCGCTGACCAGTGTGGTCAGGCGGTGACCGGGGAGGCGTGGGGGCAGGGCGTGTCAGCGGGGATGCGGCCGATGCTCATCCGGCGTAGAAGGTCACGTGTGGTGCGCATGCTCAGATTGCTGCGCCAGGCCAGGCCCGGGTGGCGGGAGCGCAGGTGTGAAAGGGCTCGGTTGCCCAGGCCGGTGCCGCGGAAGCGCTCGTGGATGACGAGGGCGGTGATGACCCCCTGGGCGCATTCGGAACAGACCTGGTAGCGGACCTGGCCGACGACCTGGCGGACGTGGACGAGCAGGAGGCATTCCTCGCCCGGCCCGGAGTGGTTCGGGATGTGGGTGGAGAGGAAATCGATCGCCCGGTATGTGAGGAGCCTGCGGCGCAGGCGACCGGTGATACTGCCGCGGCGGGAGTGCTTGGCGCCCGCGTGTCCGCACGGCGATGTCGGGGCTGTGGGGGCCGTGGCGAACACAGTGCTCGTGGGGCGCGCGTGGTGTCCATGCATGGAATCTCGTGTGCCCAGAGCAGCGGGCGATACCCACCCCGGGTGTCACGCCCCGCAGGTCGGTGCGAGTCGACGAAGCACGGCCGAGTGCTAGCTGGAGCGGCGCCCGGCGTCGCGGTGCGGGTACAGCGAGGTGAGCTTGTTCCAGTACTGCTCGAGGTGGGCGTCGGCTTCCCGCAGGGCCGGATCCAGGAACGAAGCATGCAACTCGGCCAGCCGGTCGTGGGCCGCGTCCACGCTGGTGGGCGGGGGAGCTGTGCGACGCCAGGGTGCCCTGGCCGCACTGGCACCGTGTGCGTCACGGGCCGCCCGGGTGATCCACCAGCGGGCGAGTAGCGCCACGGTGGTGACAGCGGCGGCTGCATGCAGCGCATGGTGGGCGGCCACGGCTTCCTCCCTTGCTCTCGGCTGTTCACGGACTGCAGCGTGCGGCGCGGGTCTTCCAGGGCGAGACCCGCGCCGCCCACGGATGGCTAAGCCAGGCCAGGTGCCGGCCGGTCAGCGCCGTATGGTGGCGGCGCTGACCGGCCGACGCGGCCTTGGCGACAGCGAAGATCGCACCTTGCAGGATCGTGACGATCAGGACCTCCCGACCGACTGGCCCCTAGGTGATCTTGGATGCTTTCACCGGCGCCTACGGCTGCGCCGCACAAGGAGGACGACGACGAACGCAGCAGCGGCGGCGAGCAGGGGAGTGCGGTTGGCCTTCGCCATGGTCGCAGCCGTCTCGGCCTTCTCGCGGACCTGGTCCGGTGTCGACTCAGCGACGAACTGCCCCGCCCGGGCCGCGGTCTCGCGAACCTGCGTCGCGGCCTGTGCAGCCTTGTCCAGGACCGGATCGGGCGTCTGGTCCCTGACGACCTGGGTGGCCTGCGTCGCCTTCTCCCGGATCTGATCACTCACCAGGGCGGCCTTCTCGGCCGCCTGACCCGTGATCTGTGCCGCCTTCTCCTTGGCCGCCTGCGCCTTGACGTCGGCCCTGCCCGCAGACGCTTTCACGGTCCGGCCGAGCTGCTCGCGGGTGTTCTCGACCTGCTTGCGCAGCTCCTCGGGAGTGGGCGTGGCTTCGTTGTCGCCCTGGAAAGGGGTGCTCATCGGTGTGCTGCCTCCTTGATCTCGGCTACGTCGGCCTTGACGCTGTCGATGGTCTGCTGCGGTGCGGGGGCACCGGCTTTGGTGATCTGCTTCTTCCCGGCCGCGGCCATTGCGGCGGCGACGGCCGCCAGCAGGGCGGCAATGATCAAAGCTGAGGCCCAGATCGGGAGGAGCAGGGCGAGGGCTGCGATCACGGCGCCGACCAATGCCTGGGCTGCCAGGAAGCCGATCAGGCCGGCCCCACCGAACAGGCCGCCGCCCACGCCGAAGCGCTTGCCCTTCTCGGTCATCTCCGCCCGGGCCAGCCGCATCTCCTCACGGACCAGCTCCGAAATCTGCTGCGACGCCCGTGAAACGAGCTCGCCCACCGATTCCGAAGCACTGCCGTGCTCCGGGTGTTGTCCAATGGCGCTCATCCGCTCTTCACCTTCCGCATCCTTCGTCCGGACGGGCACGATGGCCGCCGTTCATATCGCTGCGCAGCGCCGGGTCAGGGACCCCAATCGGAGCCGGGCGTCAACCTGGATAGGGGCATCGACATTTGGCTTGTCGGAGTCGAGGCCGTCGCCCTGGCCGTGCTGGTGCCGGACCGCGAACCGAGCCGCCACGAAGGACCCCTCCCTGGTTGCGCGCTGCTGTTCGGCGCGCCTACCCGGTGAACAGCGGCTCACCCGTCCCGCAGCCGGAGGCGCCCCAACCGGTGGAACAGGAGGCGGGCGCCCCGCGCACCAAGGCGGCCGCGGCAAGATCGATAGCTGCACCGGAGGCGACGTCGGACATTGGTGAGCGCCCTGTCAACTCGTTCGAGGGCCACCGCAACGGGCAGGGGAGGACGATGCGACAGCCCGACTGGCAGCAGCGGGGCGGTAGGCGGGCACAATCAAGCGAGTATGGATTCGACACCTCCTCCGGCGTCTGCGGAGATCAGTTCCGTGACCACGGGCCTGACCCGCAAGCAGCCGCTCCGCTCGCGGGTCAGGCACGGCAGTCCCACCTGCGCCGACTACGGCTGCCCGCGACCGGAGTGCAAAGCCGCAGCCCGCCGGGACCGAGCCCGGCGCACCAGCGAACTCCAGGCGGGCCGACCCGCCCGCATCCCAGCAGATGCCGCTGCCGCGAGAGCCCGCCATCTACAGAGATCGGGCCTCTCCGCATCGGACATCGCCGAAATATCCGGAGTCGCCGTCACACTCGTCCGGCGCCTGCTCCGCCCGGCCGAAGCACAACCGACCCGCATCCACCGCACCACCGCGGAAGCCATCCTCGGCATCCCACTCAACACCGCATCCCGACGCGAACACCTGATTCCCGGCCTCACCGACGCCGGCCGGGCAGCCACCCACCTGCAGGACCTTGCCGAACACGGATGGCCCACGAGCTTCCTGGCCGGCCAACTCGAGACCAGCACCCAAACCCTCGCCGCGATCCGAAACCGCGAACGCCCCCGCCTCGCCATCACCTTGAACCGCAACATCCAGCAGCTCACCACCCGCCTGCTCGCAGGCGACCCGACCGACCACGGCATACCCCCACACAGAAGTCGCCGCGCCCAAGCCGAAGCCCGCCGCCGAGCCCCGCTGCTCGACCTGCGCCTCTCGCGCATCCACGCTCCCGAACGCTGACGCCAGGGAGACGCGCGTGCGGATAGGCTCGCTTTAGAACTCCTAACGAAATGATGTTCGAGGTGGTTGGATCACTGCAGGACTGACGATCCGGGGGTGTGGGATGGCTCGACCGAAGCCGTGGCATGTTGATGGTGAGCTGTGGGCGGTGATCGAACCGCTGCTGCCGAGGGTGGAACGCAGAGCCCGCCATCCCGGGCGGAAGCGACATCCGGACCGGCTGGTGTTCCAGGGCATTCTGTTGGTGTTGCATACCGGGATCGCCTGGGAACACCTGCCACAAGAGCTCGGCTTCGGTTCGGGGATGACGTGCTGGCGGCGCCTGGCCGAGTGGACCGAGGCCGGGGTATGGACCCGGCTGCATGAGGTTGTTCTTGCCAAGCTCCGCAGCGCGGACGCCCTGGACTTCTCGCAGGCAGCGGTCGATGGCTCCCACATCCGCGCGTTAAAGGGGGCCCCAAGACGGGACGAAGCCCTGTGGATCGGGGCAGGGTGGGCAGCAAGCATCACCTGATCACCGACGCCACCGGCATCCCGCTCGCCGTCACTCTGACCGGCGGCAACCGTAACGATGTCACCCAGCTGATACCACTCCTCGAAGCCGTGCCGCCCGTGCGGGACAAGCGCGGCCGACCACGGCGCCGACCGGACGTCGTTCTGGCTGACCGCGGGTACGACCACGACAAGTACCGTCGCCTGGTGTGGAGGCTCGGGGTGAAGCCGCTGGTCGCCCGGCGAGGCACCGAGCACGGCTCAGGGTTGGGCACTCACCGCTGGGTTGTCGAGCGCGCGTTCGCCCACCTGCACTGGTTCCGCCGCCTACGGATCCGCTGGGAGATCCGCGACGACATCCACGAAGCCTTCCTCACCCTGGCATGCGCACTTATCTGTTGGAGACGGCTGAACTCATTGCGGTAGAAACCCGGCTGCGGGCCCCCGATTGATCTCGCGGGCCAGTACGAGGACCGGCTCGCCGGCGTCCACGTCCACACCCCTCAGCGCGTCCGCCGCCTGCCCAAGCATCGCGGCCAACGGGCTACGGAGCTCCGGCGAGACACGCGGGTCACCTCCCTGTACAGATTCCACAGCCTTGCTGATCTCATCCGCGGGTGTCATACGCCCTCCCTCCAGTTTTGCTGCGATGGATCGAACCCCCTCCGAACGGTACACAAGCGCCTGCCCGATCCCTTGATTTCGTTAGGAGTTCTTAGTCCGCGCCGACATGGGTGCGCGGGTCAGGGCCGGTGCCCAGAGCGCCCTGGGGCAGTACGACCGGACCGTCTCGGCCCCCGGATTCCGCTGGAAGCCCGGGGGCCGCATTGTGCTGCGGGCCGCGCCCAGGCGGCGATCCCCCCCGGGGTGGCCAGCTGCAGCCCCGGCCGAGCTGCAGCATGGCAACGAGGACGGCCGCAGCGTCGCGGGGATGGCGTGTCGGCAGGCTCGACAGGGCAAAGGGACTACATTCTGGGACGGCCCAGCCACGGCGTAACCGGGCCATCTGGTGTTCTGAAGAGTCAGGGGGCGGCCTCGTAGACGACGGTGGTGTTCGGGCAGTCCTCCGCGACCCCGAGCAGGGCTTGGCGCTCGGCGTCGTCGGCGGCGAGGTTCCAGCGCAGCTTCGTCGCGGTCCACTGGGCGGCGTACTCGCAGTGGTAGCCACCGGCCGGGGGAAGCCACTGCGCCGGATCCTTGTCGGCCTTGGACCGATTCGACTTGGCGGTGACTGCGATCAGAGTCAGCGGGGACGCCTGGTCGTTCGCGTACGTCTCGCGACGGGCCGCGTTCCACGCGAAGCCACCCGAGTCGTGGACTTCGGCCAAGGGTACAAAGTGGTCTACATCAAGGCCCGCGGCGTCCGTCACGACGACGTCGTCGTAAGGGCTCAGCCACGTCCCGCCCGACATCTTGCAGCCCGCAGCGACCTGCGGAGCCTCAACGGCTTCCGACAAGATGACCTCGCGGCGGGTGTCACAGCCGTCAGTGGCGTTCAACCCGCGGTTCCAGTGCTTGTACAGGTCCCGCTTGTAGCCCTCGCGCTGCTCATCGGCGACCGCGATCCGGTCGATCGCCTCGAACAACGGCAATGGCGCACGGACTGCGGGAGCCCCAGCGAAAACGAACGCAGCGGGGACGGATGTCGGGCCGTGGGCCGCGTGCGCGGCGGGTGCCGTGGCGAGAAGGGGCAGGGCGGTGAACGCGAGCGCCGGCAGACCACGCTTCAACAGGTTCTTGATCACGCCCTGGGTTGTAGCGGCGCCGAGACCCGGTGCACAGCCGCTGCGGCTCCGACTCACCCGCACGGCCGCCCCCAATCACCGCAGAAACGATCACACATGGGGCAGACGCAACGCGGGCGTGTCCGAGCACTGTCAGCTGAACCTCATCTCGGGCCGGCCCAGAGAAGGGGGCTATGTCCGACTGGTTCGCGAGCTGGCGAGTGGCCACCGACCACCAGCTCATAACAAACCAGGACCGCGTCGCGGTTCCCTGAGCCGGAGGAGGTCCGTGACGGCCGGGCTGCGGAGGCGGACCGCGAAGTCGTCCGCGAGTGCGGAGTCAGGTGTTGTCTCGCCGGTCGGTGTGGTCGCCTACTGTCCCTTTCGCTCAAGGTAGATGGATGTGAACACGGCAACCTTCGCGCGAAGGGCCCACGGGTCGAATGGCTTGCTGATGTAGTCGACCGCGCCGGCCGCATATCCGCGGGCGGAGTGTTCGGAGTCGACTCCCATTGCAGTCAGGAAGATGATCGGGATGTCCCGGTTCCTGGGGCGGCGCTTGATGTGGCCGCAGGTTTCGTAGCCATCCATCTCTGGCATCTGCACGTCCAGGATGATGACGGCGAAGTCGTCGTAGTCGAGGAGCGCCTTGAGAGCTTCACGCCCGGATGAGACCGTGACGAGTTCCTGGTCGAGCGTCGCGAGAACGGCGGTCATGGCGAGCAGGTTGTTCGGCTGATCGTCAACGATGAGGATCTTGGGCATGGCCTGTGCCAGGGCGGGCTGCTCCGGGACTGTTTCCGCTTCGACGGCGTTGAGCTGTCGTTCGAGTAGGTTGCAGCGGTCATCGGCAGCGGCACGTTGGGCTTGCGCTTCCCTGAGGTCTGCTCCGAGCCGCTCGACCTCCATCCGTAGCGCGTTGCGCTCCTGGAGGAGGCCGGAGATGTCGGGGTGGGCTGCCGCGAGTTCGTCTGCCCGGCGCCGCTCAGCGATGCGGTCGGCCTCGAGCTGGTTGAGGCGCGTTTCGAGGTCGGCGATGCGCTCTGTTCGGTCCAGAAGCGCGTCGCCCAGTACGTCGCCGCGGACACTGGAGCGCCGGGATACGCGGTCCGCGTCGGCGAGCTGCTGCTCGAGGATTTCCACCGCGTGCTTGGGGGATGAGGCGGCGTCTACGGCGGATCCGTACAGGCCCCGCACGAATTCGATGGCTTCGGTGGTCACCGCCGTTCCACGGTGCTCGGCGACGTCGGCGAAGAGGTCGCTGATCACCTGCCAGGGAGGTAACCGCGTGCCGTTGAGGTAGCGGGAGAAGGTTCCCGGGTCGCGTTGCCGGCGCGCCGCGTACCGGCGGACGGATACCCGTAGTCCTTCGAACAATTCGCGCAGAGCCTCTGCCAGGGCCCGGGAGGGCTCGTTGAGATCGTCGCCCAGGGGCCGCAGTTCACCCATTGCTCTTCCTGTCGGCCGAGCCCGTGATGTCGGCGGGAGAAGTCGGCTGAATGGCAGTGGCCTCGGTGTCGATGAGCCGGTTGAAGAAGGGCACTGCCAAGCCCGTCACGGCAAGGCCCACGAGGAGACTGCGTGGGGTGGTCTCGCCTGCGATAGCGGTCAGCCCACCTGCCACGGTTCCGGCGAGGAGGGCCAGCAGAAACACCAGGGTCGACCTCAGTGACAGCAAGGGGCGGTCCATCAAGATCTCCATTCAGCCAACCCGTTCCGAAGAATCGGGATGTGGTGCCCACTCAGCGAAGCGCGAGTGGGGAGGACCAGAATGGCCGCCTCACGGGATGTTGCAGTACGTGATCGGGAAACTGAGGCTGCAACCGCCCCTGTTGCGTCCGCCTGATCTCGTGCTGGCAGGGCATCTCTGCTGGTCAAGAACGTGCCGTATTGGCTGTTGCCACAGTGTTGCTCTGCAACGCTGCCGTTCCCCAGCAACAGTCAGCACTGAGCTTGCCGGATAGCCGGGTGGCCGGTCGGGCGTGACCGCGCTCTATTCGATTGTCAGTGTCGCGGCCTACCGTGGAAGCAGGGTTCGCCGTCAGGGGGAGGGCATGCCGTGGCCAACATCGTCTGGCACACCAAGCTCAGGATGCTTCTTGATCTCAAGCAGGAAAACCTTGGGCAGGACACGATCGATGACCTGTGGGGCCATCTCTACCGGACGGACCGGATCCTGGCCCAGCGCAACGTTCCGGTCTCCGAGAGGGAGCTGCAGTGCGGGGGCATCTGCAGGGAATCCGGCGTAGTCGCCTGGATGTATTTACGGCAGCAGGCCAACGGCCGTCGCGAAGCCGTTCATGAGCGTAAGGAGGACGAGGAGCGCCACAGGGCGCCGATGAGCGATGAGCACAAGGCTTATCAGGAACGGATCCTGCGCGCGGCCGCGGCGGGTGGCTTTCATGGCGACTGCGAGGTGCGCACGCCAGTCGGTCGCAGTTGGATCCAGACCGACACCCTGATCGAGGGGGAGGGCGGGAGGCGCATCGGGTGGGAGGTCCAGCTGTCCTCGGCCGGCGCCGACGGCCCTGCCAGTGTGAAAGCCCGCGCGGCGAAGGCAGCGAAGCAGGGCATCATTCCGGCCTGGCACACCGACCGGTCCGACTACGCGCGCCGCAGCGACACGCAGTGGACTCGGAGCAACGACCTACCCGCCCACGTCATCGCGAAGATCGGCGACCTTCGTGTCATCTCCGGCTACCGAGCCATGGACTTCTGGGTCTGCGACCTGCGGGCCCTCTATCCGTGCCCGGACGGGGTCCGCCGATGCGGCAAGCCGCACGCCACTCCCAAGCCGCGGGACGTCCTGTTCGACGACCTCGTGCGCCGGACGGCGGCCGGAACGATCGTCCCCGTTGAGTACCGCAGGGGCACCAAGATCGACAAGTTCTGGGTCACGGACGAGGATCGCGACCGGCTCACCGAACTCCAGGAGGGCGTCCTTACGCTGCCTCCGCCTCAGCAAGACGATGCGCGATCGAAGTCGAGCCCGAACCGACCCACGTGCCGTCCCACAGCGACTCCGGCCGATCCGGTTCCTGGAGGAGCGCCCGTACCAATCGCGTCGGTCCCGCCGCAGCGGACGTTCCCCGAGACGTCGCCTCCTGTGAGGCCCTTCGGACAGGAGACTCCGCCGTTCGAACACACCGAGGTGCCGGTCGCGCCCATATCCTCGGCCGCTGCCGGAGTCGGCACCGGCGAGCCGGAGCCCGAACAGGTGACGCCTCGAGGCGGCGACTTCCCCACAGAAATCGAACAGGTTTACGATGTCGGAGTGACCGACGCCGAGCCCTCCTTCCCCGACGATCTCCTCCAGCTCCAGGACCGTCTCCACCGCGCTCATGCGGAACACCGCGCCTACCTGGCCGACCTGCCCTGGAGTGTGGAGCCCATGGCCGGCTGGAAGCGGGGCGAGCGGTTTTCCCACCGCGGTGACGTGCCCGACAGCCCCGGCTGGACCGACGAGCAGAAGGAGACGGTCGAGCGGATCCGAGCCGAGCTCCGAGAGCTGTCGACCGCAGTCGCCGGCCACCCCCACTGGGCGAGTGTCCCGCGCGAGCACCTGGTGGACGCCCGCATGCAGCTCAAGAAGCAGGCCAGCCCGGCGGGATCCGATGACGTGACCCAGGCGGCATAGCCAGCCATGTCGGACCCGCTCGTATCGCCGCTGCCGGCCCGACACCAGCTCCTGGTCAAACGCCGCTGACTGGAGTTCGCCCTCGCCCACATCGACGAGAAGATCAGCGGCGAGGCCCGCTGCCTGCGGGCCTTCCGGCCGATGCATCAGTCCTGGGTCCTGCGGCGCACCTTGGTCATCTGCAGTCAGGTCCGCGTGGACAGGTTCGTTCTGCCGGCCCCGTGCACGAGGGGGCCGGCGACGGACGGGCACTTCACGGTGCCGTCCTGCCTGTGGCTCGGCTGGCACGTCTGGCGGCTCCGTGGATGTCGGTGAGATCCGCACAGCACCGACTCCCGGGTACGGGTACGTACCCGTACCCTGAGGGGATGGGAAGGAGCACCACGATGTCCGATGCCAACGTGAGAATCCCCGAGGAAGCCAAGGACCGCCTGGCCGCGATCGCGGCCGCCGAGGGGCTGTCCCTGCGCGCGTACCTGTCTCGGCTGGCCGAGACGATGCTGACGCCGGCCGAGCGCGCCGAGCGGGCGGAGAAGGCGCAGGCCGCGTTGCGGGCCTGGAACGGGTACGCGCCGACGGCCGCCGAGCAGAGCGAGCTCGACGACGAGCTGGACCGACGCCTCGCGCGGGTGCAGCGCCCGTGAGTGAAGCGATGCACATCGTGCTGGACGAGACGGCGATGGCGGCGGCCGGGGCGGGCAATGTGTTGGCCTCCCGGCTGATCCATCGTGCGCACGCCGAGAGCGGCTGGTTCCTCTACGCCCCGTCGTGCGCCCTCGTGGAAGCCGACCGGGCCCGCCCCGGCACCGCCGAGCACTTGGCCGCCCTGCCCGGCATCACCGTCCTCGACCTGGACCTGCCTGCCGCGCTCGCGGTGGCGCAGCAGGAGACGTGGGCGGCTGCCCACAGTCAGCAGGCGGCACAGCCCACCGCGGACCGGCCCGATGGCGCGATCGTGGCCACCACCCTGCCGAAGCGCTGGGAAGGCCAGCCAGTACGGATCCTGGACCTCACCCCATGATCTGCGACCTGGCCGGCGCCCCGGTGAAGCACTGTGAAAGGAACTTCGCGTCCGGTCTGGCCAAGGTTCGTCGCCACCGTACCGAGCTGCGGCAGGTTCGCGGGCTCACAGGCTGTCCGGCCTGCGGAGCTACCTGATGACGGCGAGCCCGACCCCCAGTAGACCGGTCATCAGGGTCAATGTGCCGCCGAACGCGACCCCCGCGCGGAGGAGGGACGCAGGGAGGGTTGCACCGTCGATGCGAGCCAGCACGCCGGTGAGGGCAGCGGCCAGGCAGGCGATCGTTGTGGAGATGAGGAGGATGAAGGCGAGCACAGTGATCGCTGCAATCGAAGGACGCATAGTTTCTTCCATTCCGTAGAGGTACGGCTTCGGTTTGGAGGACCATGCGGTGATCGACGTACACCGGCGTTCAACCGAACGAAGATGTACGTCCGGGTACTTGGGTGAGGGGCAGCGATGAGTAGGGAGCTTGCCGAGCTCAAGGAGCGTCTTCGTCAGTTGCGTGCCGAGCGCCGGCTGTCGATGGCGGGTCTTGAGCTGAAGGCTGGGCTTGGGCATACGACGGTAAGCCGGGCGTTGAACGGGGCCACGGTGCCGAGTGAGTCCACTGTCGTTGCACTTGCCGGAGCTCTAGGAGCAGACGCTCGTCCGCTGTTGCAGATGCGCCGGGCCGCTCTGCCCAATGAGCAGCCCGCCAGCGCTTCTGTCTGGTCGGCCCAGAACTCAGAAGAAGGGCCGTTCGAGCATCGGTACCGGCGCTTTGTCGAACACCGACACGGACAGTTGTCGATTGTCGGCCTGGATCTATCCCGTCCGGACCGTGCCCGGTGGCCCCTGGACGCCGCTTACCTCAGCCTGGAGTTCGCTACGTCCATCCCCCGGAGTGCACGGGATGGAGGAACAATTCGCGACTCTGTTCTGGAGCAGCGAACGTACCGAGCGGAGCAGGCTCTGGCAGGCAAGCGGCGCGTTCTGGTCCGCGGGTTGGCCGGCGGAGGCAAGACCACCCTGCTGCAGTGGCTCGCCCTGGCAACAGCCACCGGGAAGCTACCGGGCGGTCTCTCCCACTTGGAGGGCTGCCTTCCGTTCTTTCTGCCGTTGCGCTCCATGGTTCGGCAAGGAAAGTTGCCCAGCCCGCAGCAGATCCTCGGCTCACTCGGCTGTCCTTTGGCCGACGCACAGCCCCCAGGATGGGCGGACGGTGTCTTAGCCGGGGGCAGGGCGCTTCTCCTGATCGACGGGCTGGATGAGGTTCCGGAGGAGCAGCGCGCGCTGGCTCTGGCGTGGCTGCGCGACCTTGTGGCTGCCTATCCCAATTCTTCCTACGTCCTAACGACTCGTCCCTCCGCCGTGGCCGAGGGGTGGCTTGACGGCGATGGGTTCTCCGAACTAACGGTCCGCCCGATGAGCGCCAGGGACGTGGCTGTGTTCATCACCCGATGGCACGTCGCGGCAGCCGCCGGATCGTCCACGCCCGAGGAATACGCTCGGCTAAGTGCCTTGGAAGCATCTTTGAAGGACACCGTACGCTCCGAGCGGGATCTGGCCCGGCTGACAACCACGCCACTACTGTGCGCCCTCGTGTGCGCACTCCACCGAGATCGCGGTGGACATCTCCCGAACGGCAGGATGGAACTGTACGAGGCGGCCCTCTCCATGCTCATGGTTCGCCGAGACCGGGAACGTGATATTACGGCTCCCGAAGGAATCGTGCTCACCGAACGTCAAAGCGTGCAGTTTCTGCAAAAATTGGCTTACTGGCTGATCCGCAACGGCCAGTCGGAAATGGACCACGAAACGGCTGTCGGGATCATCGAAGATGCTCTCCCTGCCATGCCTCACGTCAGTTCTCAAAGCGACGCGGCAGGAGTGTTGTGCCATCTCTTGGCGCGTTCCGGTCTGCTCCGCGCTCCAGCCGTAGACACCATCGACTTCGTACACCGAACATTCCAGGACTACCTCGGAGCGAAAGCAGCTGTCGAAGCCCGAGACCTTCCTCTGCTGGTACGACACGCCCACGAGGATCAATGGGAAGACGTTCTACAGATGTCCGTCGCGCACGCCCGACCCGACGAACGTGTTTCACTGCTGCGTCGGCTGATCGCCCGAGGCGATCGCGCCCCTAAGCAACGAGCTCGACTCCACCTGCTTGCCATGGCGTGCCTTGACCACGCCATCGAAGTCGACCCAGCGATACGGGAGGAAGTCGAGAGACGAGCCGCAGCCTTCATGCCGCCGCGTAGCCCCAAGGAGGCAGCAGAACTATCTGCAATCGGGCCCGTCATCCTGGGTTTGCTCCCCGAACCTGATGCACTCCAGAACGATGAGATGACAGCCGCGATCCTGACAGCGGCACTCATTGGCGGAGATTCGGCACTCACGGTGCTGAAAAAGTTTCGCCACTTCGAAGCTGCCGCGTGGGAACTTGCCGAAAGCTGGGTAAATTTCGATGCGCAGCAATATGCCCAAGAAATCTTGTCGCACCTGCCAGTGCCGGCCCCACTGATCGTTCAGTCAGCAGACCATTTGCGCGAAGTATCCAACCTCCGCCCTTCATATTTGACTCTACGGGGAGACTTCGGAACCGAAGAAATCGAAACCTCTCTAGGGCACTTGAACTTGAGCCTTCTAGCATTAGATTCCAACCAAAAGGTCAATGATCTTAAATTCGTTCGATCCCAGCCGAACCTAACACACTTTCACTTGTCTTCATGCTTGGAAGTTTCATCCTTTGATCCAATTGCAGAGCTGTCAAATCTGACCAGTCTCAATCTGCGCCATGCTAAATTTATGGATCTATCGGTACTGAGCAAGCTCTCCGCTCTATCTCGGTTCCACTTCGACCTACCGATACAAGGCGATCTGGGCAAGCTACCTCTGACTCCGAAGGCCGCTGAGCTAGGCTTAGGTGTTATCGCTTGCGCCACACTTACTCTTGAAGGGGTAATGCGTTGGCGCAACCTGGCGCGATTGACGTTGCTCGGAGGAATTTCAGGGGTCTCAGAAGTCGCCAAATTGCCAAACTTGAAAGAACTCATTCTAATGAACCCCGATGCCGTCTCGTTGCTCCAAGAGATGCCGCCGATGCCGCAAGTCAATCAGCTCTCACTGGGTCCGGTCCAGGGCGATGTAGAGGTTGTTCGCGTGCGTCAAATTTTCCCAAATCTGCAATGCCTTCGACTTTGGCCAGCTAGCCCCAGCGCGACGGTCGATCTCGGCCCGCTTCGTGACATGGACAGCCTGGCCATCACCATCGACGGGGAGTGCACCGTGGTTGGTGCAGAGGACTTTCCTGGGCGGAACATTGTTCGCATTCCGCGCCTCCGGTATCACTGAAGGCCAACGGGCCCACTCGTGAGTTGTCGAGGCGTTCGCTACCGGCCAGCGGGCACGCCGGCGCAACACCAACAGACCTGGTGTCGTAGCCCTGACCTGCGAAACCGGCGCTCAACGGCTGCGCTCAGGTGTGTTGGATGCTCTTGTCCGCCGCCGTGCACTGTCACCGGTGCTCGCTGATGCGGGTCTGCCGTTCCTCACGAGTTCCCGCCACCGGGTCCGAACAACGTCCGGGCCGTCTAGCCAAATGCTGGGACGGGAGCGTGCACGGGCAGGCCGGCCATGTCGTGAGCGATATCGGCGTAGTAGGCGTAGTCGCCGCGATCGGCGAATTCGCGCAGCCGATCTACGCGGGCCTGCTGCCCCTCCGGTACGCCGCAGTGACGATCGCGGTCCTCTCGCCGCTCGCAGTGTCCTGGGCTGGTGGAGCGAGCTGGTCTGCGACACGATCGCGGCCCGCCGGTGCGGACGTTCCGCCACGATCCGCGCCCTGACGCACCGCCTCGATGAACGTAGGGCCGAGCCCCTACGACTGCGCTACCTCTCCGCCGTAAACGGGCTGCGCAGTCACCCGCCGCTCCTGCTACGTCGCTGGTGGATCCGGATCGCACCGGGGCTGCCTGCCACGGACGCGGCGACGCCTACTGCGTTCTGGAACATCGGGCGCTGACTCGGCGACCGGTACGGGTCATGTGCGGGAGAGGGCCTTCACCAGGTCCTCGCGGGTCATGTTCGAGCGGCCGGGAAGGTGGGCGGCGGCCGCCTTCTTGTAGAGGTCGGCCTTCGACAAGCCCTCCAGGTCCTGCTTGGGGGTGGATCGGATCCGCTTCTTCACCGTCGGCTTCTTCGCGCCGGTGGTCGTGCCGGATGCGGTGGCCTTGCCCCCGGTGGCCTTGGAAGTCCCCGGGCGTTCGACGCTGGCCCGCAGGGCTTCCATGAGGTCGATGACACCGGTCGGCTCGGCGGCCGGCTCGGCCTTCTCGACGGTCTCGCCGGCCTTCTTGGCCTCGATGAGGGCGGCGACCTTCTCCTGGAACGTGTCGTGGAAGGCGCCCGGGTCCCAGTCCATGCTCAGGGCGCCGATGAGCTGTTCGGCCATCTTCAGCTCCTGGGCCGATGCCCTGGTCTTGCCGGGCAGGCCGTCGATCTCCTCTTTCGGGTCTCGTAGCTCGTCGGCCCAGTGCAGGGTGTGGAGGGTCAGGAGTCCGTTCTCGGCCTTGAGGGCGACGAGGTACTCGTGCTGGCGCATGACGAAGGTGGCGATTCCGGCCTTGTCGGTCTTGGTGAGGGCCTGTTCGAGGAGGCTGTAGAGCTTGCCGAACCCCTTGCCGCGGGGGCCGAGGTAGTACGTCTTGTCGAAGAAGATCGGATCCACGTCCGCCAGGTCGACGAACCCTTGGATCTCCAGCGTCTGCGAGCGGCCTGGGGCGATCTCGTCGAGCTCCTGCGGCTCGACCAGGACGTACTCGCCGCCGGTGTCGTAGCCCTTGACGATGTCGTTGAGCTCGACCTCCTTGCCGGTACGTTCGTTGACCCGGCGGTTGCGGATCCGGTCGGAGGTGCCCCGCTGCAGTTGATGGAAGTGGATCGTGTGGCTGTCCGTGGCCGTGTAGAGGCCCACCGGCAGGCTGACCAGCCCGAACGACAGATTCCCGGCCCACACCGGACGCGCCACGACCGCCACCTCCTCCACCGGCCCCTCTTCCAGGACACGGCCCCTGCACGCTCCCCACCACCCGACCAGCAGCGGGCCCCGAGGCGCGGTCGTTGAACGGGTCGCCAACCGGAGCGTCGACTTCCCAATTGGATTCGAACAGATTTACGATTCAATGGTGACCGACATCAGCTCCTTCCCCGACGACCTCCTCCAGCTCCAGGAGCGCCTCCACCACGCTCACGCCGAACACCGTGCCTACCTCGTCGGCCTTCCCTGGAGCGTGGAACCCCTGACCGGGTGGGCGCGGAGTGAGCGGTTCTCCCACCGCGGCGACGTTCCCGACAGTCCCGGCTGGAGCGACGAGCAGAAGGAGACCGTCGACCGGGTGTGGGACGAGATTCGGGAACTATCGATCACGGTCGTCGACCACCCTCGCTGGGCGACGGTGGCCCGCGAGGAGATGGTGGCCGCACGGATGCGGCTGAAGAAGCAGACCCACCCGATCGCACCCGGCGACGTGACCGAGGCGGCGTAGCCCGCCATGCAGGTCCCCCTCCTGCCCCTGCCCCCGGCCCTGGACCAGCTCCTGGTCATACGCCGCTGGTTGGAGCTCACCCTGGCCCGCGTCGACGAGCGCATCGGCGCCGTGCGGGAACTGGAAGAGGAGCGGGCCCGGCGGCGGCCGCTGCCGGAACCGCCGCGCTGGTGGATCGAGTACGGCATCGGCGTCTCCCGCCGCCCCGACCGCGTCCACACCGGCGAATGCCGCATCACCAGCCGCGGCAAGCCGGCCACCCGCGAAACCATCATCGAGGTCCTGCGGACCGTTCCCTCGGTGATCGCGTGCCTACTGTGCCGCCCCGCCAGCGAACTGGGCCTCCTCGACAGATGATCAAGTACGCCTTCGTCTCGCGTCACGGGGCCTGGCGTCGTCGCGGCTACAGGTGGGCCAGGTGCTCGCGTACGGGGTCGGCGAGTTCGGCGTAGAAGTCGGTGAGGTCCTGGGCCTAAAGGATCTGGGCGCACACGGTCAGTAGACCGGTGCGGGCCTCTGGCCGGTCCAAGACGGGGGCGAGCTCGGTGCGGATGCGGGCGGCCGTGGCGGGGGTGAGCAGTGGCCGGACGTATGCCACACCCGTGGCTAGGACTCTGCCGACATCGTGGCAGCGTGCTGGGTGGCGGTTCTTCGACCCCGGCGGCCTTCCGGGGCCGGGACGGGTCGGTTTCGGTGCACCGGCTGGGGTGCCGGTCTTCGCGCGCAGGTTCCTGAACCCGCGACGGACCCGGGCAGGGGTGAGTCTGTTCGGTTCCGCCGGCCGCTCCCACGGCCGATGGGGGTGTGTCCGGTGCGGCGGATCTCGAGGAAGCGGGAGACGGCGAGGTCGAGGTGGAGGGGCAGGCCGGTGCGTGACGACATCATGGGAAACGGGAAACTGGTGTGGCCCGGACCGTTCCGCAGCCCGGGCTACACCAGTCTTACCGCGCATCGAACTCAGTTCAGGCAGAGTCCGGCTTCGGAATGGCATTGAGGAATGGTCGCCCATGCTCGCGCATCTGCTGAAGAACTTGGGTGTACTCGTCCTCATCCTCGATAAGGAGCGCCATCTGGGATTGGTAGTTGTAGACGGTACCGCCAGACTTCGTCAGGATAACTACCCACCCTTCTTCGGATCCATCCCACAAGTAGTCGTAGGTCTCGTCGGTGGTCACCAGGGTTGCCATTCCGAAAACTCCGAAGTGCCATTTTTCGTGAAGGTCGTCACAACTCCACCAGATCCTACAGGAATGATCTTCGACGAGCGCATAGGCGATCCTGCCATTTCGAACAGCTCCAGCAGAGCCTTGTCCGCGTCACTGGCTGACGGGGTCCCCCTCGGATGCGTGTGATAAACCAGAATGCTGTCGGCGGTGACGGGCACCTTCACTCTGGCGACCTGACCCGAATAGAGCGTGTACTGCCCGCCCCTCCCTCCACGGCCAGGCCCCAGCTCGTAGACAACGGCAAACTCCACGTCGTGCTTGACGGTCATGTTCTCCAGCTCGGTGACAGTCGGACGCCGATCGATCTTGACTCCTGCAGAGCCAGGAAGTCCTTCCCCCCTGCGTGCTCCGTACAAGAGTCTAGTGACCGGGCCCTCGGCAGCGACTGCGCTTGGGTTCGCCGCCGTCCCCCGGCTCCATATTCCCCTGACTCCGTTCCAGGCTGGGCCGATGAGACTGCTGCCCGCTCCGCCTGTGGCGCCGATGAGGAGGTCCGAGGGGTCGGTCGGGCGGCAGTAGGCTTCGTTGACGGCGTAGGAGAAGCCGGCTCCGACGCCTGCGTTGACGGCGGTGGAGGTGGCGAGTGCTCGTCCGCCGGTCAGTCCGAACCCGCGGGCAGCGACGTTGCCCGCTCCGGGCATGAGAAGCCCGGCCACTCCGCCGACAACTGCGCCCCGGCCTGCGGCCCTGCCGAGTCCAGAGGCGGTGAAGCCGCCGTTGCGGTGTTGCCAGGTGTAGATCCCTCCTTCGACCACCGCCCCGAAGGCCGCTCCAATGCCGGCGCTGACGCACAGGGGGCATGCGCCGGAAGGGTCGGACTGGTTGACAGGGTCGTTGTTGGCGTAAGCGTAGGTGGAGGTGTTCGTCGGCTGGGCTGTATCGGGTCGTGGGTCCGGGGTGGTGAAGCGGCCCGTCTTGGCGTCGTAACTGCGCGCTGGGAGTTGGGTACGGCCCGTGAGGAAGGGGTCCTTGATCGTGCCGTTGTAGCCGAAGGAGCTTCGTTGCTGGGTGCCGCCGCCGGCCGTGCCGATGACATTGCCCCACGTGCCGTAGCTGTACTTGTACGTGTCGACGTTGTTCAGGTCACGGACCGCGGTGATGGAGTTCTGGCGGTCGTGGAGATAGAAGAAGCTTGAGGTGCTCGTGTCGAGGGACTGCGGCTCGCCGAGGGGGCCGTAGTGGTAGTCGCTGAGCAGGGCGCCGGTGGCGCTCAGATCGGTGGCGGCCCGGGGAATGGGAGTGTTGACATCCCACTGGGTGGAGCGCTGGAGCGCCCCGTTCTTCTTGGTGGCGGTGCGATTGCCGTCGGCGTCATAGGCGAAGGTGAAGGTGTCGGCGCCGACGGTGTTGGACTTGACCCGGCCCAACGCATCGTAGGTGTAGGTGCCGGCAACGTCCTTCACCTGATTGCCATCGGCGTCATAGGTGAAGTCAGTAGTTGCGCCACCGGTTGTTGAGCGGGTCAGCTGATCAGCGACATCGTAGATATTGGTTGTGGTGGTGGCACCCGTTGTGGCTGTGAGGCGGTTTCCGACCTTGTCGTAGGTATAGCTCTCTCCACTCGTGCCCGGCAGGCAGGAGACGTTGGTTGCAACGTCGCTGCAGGCTCGCGTGACGCGGCCGGTGTTGTCGTACTCGTAGCGCTTGGGGTAGCCGGTGGTGGTTGCGTCCCGGTACTGCTCCGCGGTAACGCGGCCTGAACCGTCTCGGGTGAACTGACGCACGCCGGCGCCTTCGCTGATGGAGGCCATGCGCCCGGCCTGGTCGTAGGTGCGACTCTCGGTGGTGGCCGGCGTGGTCGGGACGACCGTGGTCAGCAGGTTGCCCGCTTGGTCCCAGCCGTAGGTTGTCGTCCGTCCGTTTTGCGTCTGAGCCGTAATGCGGCCGTCAGCATCGTAGGCGTATGAGGTGGCCCGCCCGTTGGGGTATGTACGGCTACTGACTAAACCGTTGGCACCATAGGTGTACTTGAATGGGTTCGCGGAACCAGGCGCGCTGATGGTCAGCGGTCGTCCTGTCTTGTCGTACGTGATGCTCCGGGTTCCCGTTGCGTCAGTGATCGTGGTGGGCTGGCCAGCGTTGTCGTAGGCGTAGGAAACCTTCGGCGTGCCATCCGAATAGGTGCTCGAGGTCAGCAGGTTTCGGCTGTCGTAGAGGCTCGTGATTGTTTGGCCTCGGGCGTTCGTGACCTTGTCGCGGTTGCCGTCCACGTCGTAGCTGTACTGCGTGACTCGGTTCAGCGGGTCAGTGACCTTGGTAAGGCGCCCGGTCTTGTCGTACTCGTATGCCGTGGTGCGCTGGTTGGCGTCGGTACGGGTAGCGAGGTTCCCGCTGCTGTGGAAGGTCATCTTGGTGACGCCACCGTCAGGTGCATTCGTTTGCACCATCCGGTTCAACTCGTCGTATGTGTAGCTGGTCTTCTTGCCCTGGGGGTCGTTTCGTTCGATGAGGTTGTTGAGAGCGTCGTAGGCGTTGGTGATGCTGTTGCCTAGCGGGTCCGTCTCACTGATGGCGTTGCCGGCGGCGTCGTAGCCTGTGCGCCAGGTAAACCGGGCAGGGTCGGCGCCAGTCAAGTTGCCACGTGGCTCGGTCCGGGCTACCGGTCGCCCGTCGACATCGTAGGAGTACGTCGCCTTGAAGCCGAGCGGAGACGTCTCAGTGATTCGGTTTCCGTCGCTGTCATACGTATAGGTGAGCGTATTTCCGTTCGGATCCTTGACAGCGGTCATTTGATTTGCTGCGTTGTAGGTGTAGACGGTCTTCTTACCGAGGGCGTCGGTGGTCTCAACTAAGTTATCTGCGCCGTCATACCTGGAAAGTGCGATGTTTCCAATCGGGTCAGTCATGGAAATGGGACGGTTTTCCTTGTCGTAGGAAGTGAGCCTCACGTTGCCAGCAGGGTCTGTACTGCTGATTCGGTTTCCAACCTTGTCGTAGACGTACTTCCAGGTGAACCTTGCGGGATCAGCGCCGGCGACGTTACCGCGGGGGGCCGTCAAGGTGATCAGTCGGCCCGCCTTGTCGTACGTATAGGTCGTCTTGGCTCCGGCAGCGTCAGTGCGCGAGCTCAGCTGCCCCATATTGTTGTACGTGAACCATTCGGTGGCGCCGCCCGGGCTCTTCGTGGAAGTCCGTCGATTCGCGAGATCGTACGTATGTTCAGTAATGCGGCCGGCGGGGTCCGTGACTGTGTGAAGGTTTCCTGATGCGTCGTAGGAATTTAGCGTTGCGCCACCCTTCGGGTCTACGACGGAAATGATCCGATCAGCACTGTCATAGACATACGCAGTGGTGTACTGCGCCGGATTCACGCCAGGAGCGTTTCCTCTGGGATCGGTGACAGTCCGCAGGCGTCCAGAGGGGTCGAAGGTCCGAGTCTCCCTGCCACCTGAGGCCGTAGTTACTGAAGTTTGATTTCCGTCCGCGTCGTACTCGAATACAGTGCTGCCACCGGCTGGTCGGGTCACTGACTTGATCTGTCCAGCGGCTGTGTATGTGTAGCGGGTCAAGCTGCCCAGGGGGTCGCGAGTTTCCGTGAGACGCCGCCCAGTATCGGTCCTGAAGGACCACTGCCCTTCGCCCCGGCCCAGCAAGCTGATTACACCGTCGGATCCGTACGAATAGCGCGATGACGTGTGAGGGCCTTGCGCCTCGACAGGCCGCCCCGCCGAATCAAAGGCTGTAACGAAACGACTTCCTAACGGATCGACTACCGCCACTCGATCCAATTTGAAGCTGTACTCGAAGGAGGTTTTATTTCCGAATGGATCGTATTGCGCTTGCAGAACGTTCTTCGCGTGAACGTCTGTCCATATACCGCCGTCAGGCATTGTCACATCGGTGGCATCACCATTATAGGAGAAAGTGATCTTTCCCTTAAGGAGGCCTATGGTTTGCTCAATCACCCGGCCGGCACCATCGTAGACATTCTGAATGGCTTCGCCGCCCTGTGTGACACTTTGGATTCGGCCGCTTGAGTCGTAGTTGTAGTCTACTTTCCTTCCATCGAGCCCTATGAAAGATGTAAGTCTGCCACCGCTGTAGCGATAGGACACCTTCCGGCCGTCCCACAGCGTTACATCGGTCAGCAGATTCTCGGCATATGAGAAACTTGCCTTTCGTCCCAAGTCCGTGCGCAGGGATGTAAGGCGGCCTGCCGTATAGTCGTAAGTCACCTTTCGCTGTTGCTTATCCACCCGCTGGGCGAGGTTTCCAGCGGCATCGAAAGCGAGGGTTTCCCCTGCCCGCGACGTGAGTTCATACCCTCCAGCAACCTTTCGCAGTCCGGAATCAACTCCTGCGGGAGCGGTAAATTGACCATCGGGATTTCGAGTGAATAGGTACTCGGATCCATTTTCAGATTCGAATACTAAGCTTCCGTCGCTCTGGGCCCGCAGGTGAGAGTCCCAGGAGCCGGACCACCCAATACCAAGGGCCCCTACGTGAGGGTTGTTGGAAGAGTAGTCGCGGGAGATATCGACAGGAAACCCTCCCGGGATGCTCAGATCTGTACTGTGCTGGGAGAACGCTCCGGTTGAAGTGTTGACGCCAGCTCCATGCGAACCAGAGCATCTTGACGCGCTGGCCGCATTTCCGCCACACTTGGAACCTAAGGTCTGGCCGGTCGGAAGCTCAGGAAATGCACTTCCAACGAGATAGCTACCATCAACTAATCCCCATCGTACATAATTCCCACCATTGTCGAAATCCTGCACCGATATGGTGGTCGTGAAGTTCATCGAGCGCTGGTAAGGCTTGGGTCTCGGTTGCGCCTCATTTTCCTTCACCAAATCAGAACACATGCTCTCGCGATAGGTGAGGGAATGCGTAACCGGAATGCCTCCACTTTCAATGCTGGGCGCGGTAATTGATATTGGATCCGAGTAGAATATCTGCTGCTTGGAGGTCGGATCCCCATCGAGTGCGCAAGCCCAAGCGAACTTGAAACTAACGTTCTGCGGATATGAGGGAATACCTATACCGACGGGCACCGAAGTGATGAAGTACTTCAGCGTCAGCTGCTCCCCATCCTTCGGCACGTAGCGAGGTACCACAGGATCCCTGTTACTCTGCGCTGCCCGCAGCCGCCCGGAGGAATCCCAGATTTCTGCACGCCCGACCCCAGCCCTGTACTTTAATTCGTCTGCGGAGGACTTGCCGACCGGTTTCGGTTTTCCGGGGACGGGTTCCTGAACATCAAGGCGAATTGGATACGAGGCCGCGAAATTGTCTTCGCTGACTTGTTTTCTCCGCTGCTGGAGAGTCATTGGTTGCTGAGGTGGTGGCGCAATGGTGAAATCGACCCTTTGGGTTCTTTCGATCGCGCGCACGGGCTGCTGATCGGCGAACGCTCCGGTTGTGGCGCCTAGCAGGATTGACAAAATCAATCCTATGGTCAGCCCGATGCATGGGTGTGGAAATCTCGTCACTCGGCGGTCTCCTTGGTTTCGCCAAACCCACGGTTCTTGTCGAGAGGAACACTTCACCAGAGGCGCTGCGAAGCGAAGATGAATCTCGTGGAATGTCTTATTCCTGACCCGAGTTGACCATCAAGCCCTTCTTGACGATGCTTCGGTGTTCGGCGGCTCGTGCGTTCCCTGGCGGCCGCTCTTCCAGAAGGGTGACTCCTTTGCAAATTGTTTGCAGAGCCTCGGCGCGCTTTGCTCCTGAGGTTGTTCCATTTTCTGGACCCGATCGACGACGCGATCGGACGCAGGCAGCCCCGCACGCGCTCCACGACCTGATGACTCCTGAGTTATTCGGTGGGCTTGGCCGTCCAATCGTTGTCCAGGAGCCGTTCGTTCCGCGGCGCGCGCACCCAGACCCGCTCTTCGGGTAGCTCCACCATGTCTTCTGCAGACCATTCCGATGCGCCCGGAGAACGACCTTCTGGTCCCCGGTCAGCAACTTCCGGATGGAGACCGGCACCGGCTCGAAAGTGAGGGACCGTTGCAGGGCCTCCACCGTAGGTGCCAGTGCTGTGACCTTGACTGATAGCTGGCCAGCCCGGGCCGCAGACATGGTGGTGTCCCAACCGCGTTGATTCGTAGATGGCCAGAGATTTGACGTCGACCTGGCCAACGCGGGCTTCCATCGGGGTGATGCCTGTGGTCAGGAGGCGATGGGAACGCCGTCATCGCGTTCAGTGCGGGCGGGAATCAGGCGGGGGACGAGGCGGACGTAGGCGACCATGCCCAGCACTTCGAACAGGGTCTGGGTGACCACGGCCACCGAGGCGACGGCGAGCGAATCGGGCAGGGCCAGGGCCAGGGGTAGGACGACGAGGGAGTTGCGGGTCGCGCCGGTGAAGACGATCGCCCGCCCTGCGGGGGCGTCGAGGCGGAACAAGCGGGCCACGGCCTTCCCAGCGAACGCCATGACGACGAGGAACAGCACGTAGAACGGGACGACGGCGGCAACGTCGCCGAGGCTGTCGCCGAGCTTGGGGACCTGGGAGGCCACCACGGTCAGCAGGGTCGCGGCCATCAGCGAGACCATCGTGGTGGTCGCCGCGGCGGAGACCTTCTGCCCGGCGGGCCGGCGGCTGGCCCACGCCTGGAGCGCCCAGGCGAGGGCCAGCGCGATGACGATCAGGATCAGGAACGCCTCGAGGAATGGTCCGACTTCGACGATGTCGGCGAGCTCCGAGCCCATGAACAGGTAGAGGAACCCCGGCAGCAGCAGCATCTGCACGACGAGCAGGACCGGGGTGGCGGCCAGCAGGCGGCGGCTGGAGCCGCCAGCCAGACCGGAGAAGACGATGACGTAGTCCACGCACGGGCACAGCAGCACCAGTAGGACGCCCAGGCGCACGGCCTGGTCGGCCGGCAGGAAGGTGAACATCGCGGCGACGACCAGCGGCACCACCACGAAGTTGACCACCACAGCGGCCGACAGGAACCGGCCGTCGCGCAGCGACCGGAGCAGTTCGGCGGCGGGGACCTGGAGGAAGGTGACGAACAGCAGCGCGCCGAGGACCGGGTTGATCGCGTGCTCCAGCCCCGGGCCGAGGCCGGGGGCCGCCCAGCCGAGCAGTCCGCCAGCGGCGAGTGCCGCCAGGTAGATCGCGACCTGGTGGTGTTCCATCCGCTCGACCAGGCCCTGCGGTCCCTGCTGCGACACCCGAACTGCTCCTCCGTACGGTGCCGACCGCCCAACGGCGGCCGGACGCTCCATGCTCACAGATCCCCGTGCGGGGTCTGATCGGCGGTTTTGTTCAGTGCGCGGTCTTGCCGCCCTCCGGCGGCGGGCCGAGGGTCGGCATGCCGAGGTCGGCCTGGGCCGGGGCGGTGCGGCAAGCCGTCGTACGGCGCCGGTGCCGTACGACCAGGACGCCGAGTCCGGCGGCCACGGCCAGCACCGCGAGGGCGGGCATCCACAGCGCGCCGATCGCGGAGGTGACGCCGATGCCGCCGAGGACGGCCAGGACCGGGCCCGCGCAGCACACCGCGCAGGCGGCGACCGCGGCCGCGCCGGCGCCGAGCGTGCCCCAGGTGCGGGACGGGCGGGGAGAGGACGGGGTGGTCATGCGGGTGCTCCAAAGAGGTCGGCCAGCATTCCGGCGGCGGACTTGGGTGCCCGTACCTCCAGCTGGAGCGTGGTCGGGGCCAGGTGGAGGGTGAAGTCGAAGAACGCGCAGCAGCCCTGTTCGGCCGCGGCGAGCGCCGCGAGTTCGCCGGCGAGGTCGGCGCCGGCGGGGAAGGACAGCCGCATCCCGTCGGGGATCGTCTCTCAGTGCTCGGCTTTGCCGACCAGGGCTCGCCACTGCTCGGTGCGCTCGCCCAGCTCGGCGCCGCCGAGGGTGCAGGCGACCGGGACGTCCCGCCACGGTTCGGACGTGGCCTGGGCGGGGCGGGTCGGGGACAGCTCGATCGACACTGGCCCGGCCGCCGGGGTGCCGGTCGTGGTGCAGCCGCAGTCCGGGCCGCACGCCCCGGCCGGAGCCGGGCCCGAGAGCTCGGCGTGGACGCCGGCCAGGTGCGAGGAGAAGGCTCGCAGCTCGGCGATGCGGCCGTCCGTCTCGGTGATCCGGCCGGCGACCAGGGGCAGCATCCGCGCCCGCACCGACGCGCACACCCCCTCCTCGCGGACGTCGAGGAGGTCGCGGATCCCCTCCAGGGCCAGGCCCAGCAGCTTGGCCGAGGATATGAAGGCCAGGCGCTCCACCGCGTCCTCGCCGTACATCCGGTAACCAGACGGCGTGCGGTCGGCGGGCAGCAGCCCGGCGTCCTCGTAGAAGCGCAGCGTCGTGGCCGGAACGCCGGAGCGCTCGGCCAGCTGCGAGATGCGGTAGGTCGTCACACCGCCGACGGTAAACCTTCGACCCGACTCGAAGGTCAAGCCGCGACCCACACGTCCCAATCATTCAAGATTCCCTGAATTCAGGAAGCGCTGTATTGTCGTGGGGTGCTGACCGTTGCTTCCGATATCGACGTGCTGGCCCGCTTCGGCCGCGCGCTCGCCGATCCGATCCGCTGCCGCATCCTGCTCGCCCTGCGACAGGAGCCGGCCTACCCCGCCGACCTCGCCGACACGCTCGGTGTCTCCCGCACCCGGCTGTCCAACCACCTGGCCTGCCTGCGGGACTGCGGCCTCGTCGTCACCGTGCCCGACGGGCGCCGCACCCGCTACGAGCTCGCCGACGAACGCCTCGGCCACGCCTTGGACCACCTCCTGGCAGCGGTGGTCGCGGTCGAGTCCGACCAGACCTGCCCGGACGCCGCCACGAAGGACTGTTGCTGATGAGCGCGATGTCCCTCGGGCCGTCCCCGGCCCGCCGCGACGTGCTCGCCAAGCGAATACGGCTGTTGGTCACCGGGACGATCACCTACAACGTGATCGAAGCGATCGTCGCGCTGACCGCGGGCACTATGGCCTCCTCGACCGCGCTGATCGGCTTCGGTCTCGACTCGATCATCGAGGTCTCCTCCGCCGCCGCGGTCGCCTGGCAGTTCTCCGCCCGCGACCACGCCCTGCGCGAGGCCCGTGAGAAGACCACGCTGCGGATCATCGCTGTCTCCTTCTTCGCGCTCGCCGCGTACGTCTCATTCGACGCCGTCCGCGCGCTGGCCGGCACAGGCGAGGCCGACCGCTCGATCCCCGGCATCGTCATCGCCGCCCTATCGCTGGCGATCATGCCGTTCCTCTCCGCCGCCCAGCGCCGCGCCGGCCGCGAGCTCGGCTCCGCCTCCGCGGTCGCCGACTCCAAGCAGACCCTCCTGTGCACGTACCTGTCCGCTGTTCTCCTGGTCGGCCTGATCCTCAACGCCACTCTCGGTTGGTCCTGGGCGGATCCCATCGCCGCCCTGGTCATCGCCGCGATCGCCGTCAAGGAAGGCCGCGACGCCTGGCAGGGCAAGGGCTGTTGCGCACCCACCACCCGCGCCCCGGAGCCCTCCGGGGCCGTCGCGGTCGAGGCGGATGCGTGCGGCTGCGAGCCGGGCTGCTCCTTCTGCTCGTGAACATCTCGTTGCCACTTCGCGTTCTCCACGCCCGCTGCGTCGATACTGACCGGGCGATCGAAAAGCGGCGAGAGCAGTGGTGGAGTGGACGATCTGAGCCGGGTTCGCGGCAGGCCTGCTGACCGCTCCGGTCGGCGTGTCCGGGGCGGTCTTCCTCCTGCCCGTCCATATCAGCGTCCTCGGTGTGCCGAGTCCGGCGGTCACGCCGACGAGCCTGCTGTTCAATGTGGTGGCCGGGCCGGGCGCCTTGTGGCGTTACCGCCGCGACGGCGCTCTGCGCGGCGGACTGGCCCGGCGCCTCGTCGTATGGACACTGCCCGGTGTCATTGCCGGCGCCGCCATCCGCGTCTTCGCCCTCCCTGGCCCCGCCGTCTTCCGCATCCTGGTCGCCGCGTTCCTGCTGCCGCTCGGAACCTGGCTGTGCGCACGGGCGGAGTGGAAGGCTTTCACCCGGCCGCGCCGAAAACCGCAAAAGCCAAGATGAAAATCCTCCTCACGTGCGCGAAGGGCTCGGCCAGGGGCCCTGGCCGAGCGCCTGGGCGTCTCCCGCCGCACGGTGGAGCGCTACCGCGTCGGAGCCCTGACGATCCCGCAGAAGCGGCTCCAAGCCGCCCTAGTGGAGGAGGCGAACGGGAATACAGGCCCGCGGTCACTGTGATCGATATAGCTCGCTGATCGGTGGCCGAAGCGCGTTTCACCGGGACGGTGATGGCCACCGGTCGAGGGCCTGCCGGATCGCGGGCAGCGCCTTCCGCTGCCTGAATGTCCCTCAGGGAAAGCGCCACGAGACGCAGCGGGATGATCTCTCCCGTAGTCGGCGTCCTACCTTCGCAGCGCCTGCCCCGTCCTCCCGTTCAACCAAGTGCTGGACCCTACGTGGGCACCTGCTGGCCAGCGGGATGTGAGGGGCAGCGACCCTGCTGAAGTTCGGTAGCTGGCTTGAGTCGCTCAAAGAACCAGCAGGTCAGAGGCATGTACTCACCAGAACAGCGACTGAAGCGACTGAACCTCAGGTATATGACGACATTCCTGTGTGCGCGTGTGCGTCATATATAGGAGGCTTCAGTCGCTTCAGTCGCTGTCGATTGCATTGAAGGGTTCTGACCTGCGGTTTCTTCAGCAGCGGCTGAAGCGACTGAAGCGTGCTCAGTCGCTCGGCAGCCGAGTTCGGTCGCTCAGCAGGCCTTTTTGGCCGGCAGGCACGACACGCCGGAAAGGTGCGTGCGAAGGACTGCCCCCGCGCCCCGGCCGCTTTCGCTAGGCTGTGTCTGTTGTTGAGTCGCTTCAGTCGCTGTAAGGGGAAGTAGATGCCCGCTGAGCTGCGGTTTTCTCGCAGCGACTCAGGGCAGCCCACCCTTGAGCGCTCAGTCGCTGGTCTCCACCTGGCCCAGTGGTGCGCCAGCCGGGGCTGGCCCGTCCACCCGCTGGCCCCGGGCCGGAAGACCCCTGCCGCCAACTGTCGGGACTGCAGTACTCCTGGACACGTTCACACCGACTGCCCTTGCCACGCCGCCGGCCGTTGGTGTCACGGCTTCCACGCCGCCACCCTGGACTACGACCGCATCCGACAGTGGTGGGGAACCACACCAGGACTCGGCGTAGGAGTGGCCTGTGGTCCGGCGGCCCTGGTCGTCATCGACATCGACGCCCATCAGAGCGAGCCCCCGCAACGGGACAAAGCCCTTCCGGGAATCCCGATCGGCGAACACATCGACATCTCAGGCATTGCGACTGGCTACCACTCGCTCGCCGTACTCGCCGCACTCCGAGGCGAAGCCTCCCCGGCCGATGACATCTCCACCCTCCGCGTCCGGACGCCCTCGGGCGGCATGCACGTTTGGTACCGGGCCACCGACGGCCGCCGCTGGCAGTGCTCCACCGGCTCCGGCAAGCGCGGCCTCGCCTGGCAGGTCGACGTCCGAGCCCACGGCGGCTACATCATCGCCCCCGGAACCACCACCACCGCTGGTACGTACACGCCCGTCGGAAGCAGTCGACAACCCGGACCGCTCCCCGCCTGGCTCGCCCAGGAACTGCAGCGAACCGGACACCTCCCGGCCCCCCACATCCCCGCGCCCCGGCCGGTCCCACCGCGGGCCCGACAGGCCGTGCTCGCCGCTGGAGGGGGCCGGGACCAGACCTCTCGCCTCCTCACGGCCCTGCTGGCCGACGTCGCGGCCTGCGCCCAACTCCTGGAAGGCGCAGGGTTCACGGAGAAGCTGAACAGGGCCGCCTACACGCTCGGCGGACTTGCCGCGGCCGGGCACCTTGCCGAATCCGCAGCCGAGCAGGCTCTGCGCGAAACTGCGGAGGCGGCCCGCCCCGGCCAGGCACACCGCATCGACCAGATCATCCGCAGCGGCATGACCGCCGGCGCCAAGCGCCCCCTGCACCTCGGAGGCCGCCGGTGAGTCCCACGCCCGAAACCGACGACTTCCTCTTCGACTTCGACCCCGAAGCAGTCGCCGCGCAGATCCTCGCCCAGGCCCCGCCGGCTCCCCTGCCCTCACAGGCCGGTGAGCAAGTCCACCTCGATCACGCCACGCCCGCGGGTCTACTGCCGGACACCCTTAGCGACCGAGGCAACGCGAAACTGTTCGTCCGCCTCTACGCAGGCGACTACCGGCACGTGCCCGGACTCGGTTGGTACCGATGGGACACCACCCGCTGGCAGATCGACGAGGACGACACCGTCGTCTGGGCCGCCGGAGACCTCGCCGAGGCCATCGCGACCACAGACCCGCGCGGAATCCACAGCAACCAGGCACTGCAAAAGCACCGCCGCCGAGCTCTCAGCACCTCCGGCATGAACGCCATGCTCACCCAGGCCAAAGCCGCCCCAGGCATGGTCCTTCGAGCCGAACTCCTCGACGCGGACCCTTACGCCCTGTGCACCCCGGCCGGCATCGTCGACCTTCGCACCGGCCTGAGCCGTGCCCCGCAGTCCGACAAGGACTTCCACTCCCGTTCCACCTCCACCGGCCCCAAGTCGCAGCCCACCCCGCGCTGGAACCGCTTCCTCACCGACACCTTCGGCGACGACGCCGAAGGCAAGGAGATGATCGACTTCCTGCACCTGATGCTCGGCTACTCCATCACCGGCGACGTCGGCGCCCAGGTCATGCCCTTACTCTTCGGCTCAGGCAAGAACGGCAAGTCCGTCCTCCTGGACGTCCTCATGAAACTTCTGGGCGACTACGCCGACGCCGCCCCACCCGGTTTCCTGATGGCCCGAACCTTCGACGGCCACCCCACCGAACTCGCCGAACTCCACGGCCGCCGCGTCATCGTCTGCTCCGAGGTCAAACCCGGAGACAAATTCGACGAAGCCCGCGTCAAGCTCCTCACCGGCGGAGACCGGATCAAAGCCCGACGCATGCGACAGGACTTCTTCTCCTTCGCCCCCACCCACAAACTGTGGCTCATCGGAAACCACAGGCCCGAGGTAGGCACCGGAGGCTTCGCGTTCTGGCGCCGCATGCGCCTGGTCCCCTTCGAGAAAGTCGTCTCCGACGACCGGAAGATCGACAACCTGGCCGACATCCTCGTCACCGAAGAAGGACCCGGCATCCTCGCCTGGCTCATCGACGGCGCCCGCCGCTACCTCACAGGCGACAAGGACCTCACCGGACCCGCCCCCGTCCGCATCGCCACCAACGCGTACGCCGAGACCGAAGACCACACCGGCCGCTTCTTCGAGGAGTGCTGCACCTTCCACACCGACCACAAGGCCGAGCAGGCCCGCCTCTACAACGTCTACCGCACCTGGTGCCAGAATGAGGGAGCGCCCACCGTCTCCTCCCGCGCCTTCGCAGCACGGGCACGCGAACTCGTGGGCCTTGCCTCACCCAAAGAAATGATCTTGTCCAACTCCAAGAAGTACTACCCTGGCATCGGCTTGCTCGCAGAGGAGGAGAACGCGTGAGCTCCCTCATCTCCGACGACGAGATCCACCACGAAGTCGACCTCGTCTGGCTCGAGGACGTCACCGAACTCGACTACGTCCGCCAATCCCTCGACCGCCTCCCCACCCGCCGAGGCAAGCCCGCATACCACCGAGACGGACGCCTCGTCGGCTACGCACAACTCGACAGCAAGGCCAAACCCTCACGCTCCAGCGGCACCTTCCGCCGTCGCGTCTTCTGGCTCCTGCCCCACGACCGCGACACCGTGCCCGACGGCCTCTACGCCAGCGGCGCACCGGCCGAAGCCGTCGACCCGACCACCCTGGCAGCCGGCAGCAGAGGCCGAAAGACGGAACGCTCCGAACGCCCGGCTCAAGCCGCCGACGCCTGATTTACTGCGCTCCCCGTCGGCCGTCATCAAAAACGCCAGATGTATCGGACCTTGAGTCGCTTCAGTCGCTGAAAGTTGCGCCAGACAGCTCTGACCTGCGTCGATGAGACAGCGACTCAAGCCTTGGACCCACGCAAGGCCAGGATCAGCGCAGCGCCGGGTTCACCCTTTGTGGCCCCGAACGCCCACCGGGCGATTGGAAGCAGGGACATCCACTTCCGGACGGCCCTGGACGTGGCGTCTCCGTCGAGCCCGGACGGGTCCACGCAGGTTGATTCGCGTACCTTGAATTTTGAGTCGCTTCGGTCGCTGAAAGCCTCTTCATCGGTGCTTTGACCTGCACTTACGTGATAGCGACTGAGCGGTCCCGGGCGAGTCCGGCGTTGCTGCCGCAGGCACAGCGGCGGCGGGACCTCGCGGGGATCGTTTCCCGGCCTGGCACTCCTGTCAGGGTGCCGGGCCGAACCGGCGTCCATGGCGCTGGATGTTTGCGCCCGGGTCGTGGTGTGAGGCTTGCCGGAGAGCGATGACATTCCTGGGATTTCCCATCCGGTGCGGGGTGGCTTCCTAACGTCCACCAAGTGGATCGCCCGATGCCGACACCGAAACTGGTCGTTGCACTCCTCGCTGCTGGTGCCCGCGGTCTGTACGGCCGTCGCGCGGCAACCGATCCGGGGGTCGCGGCTGAGGCCGCGGTCGCTGCGAGCAGGACGAGGCCGCCGATGAGGAGGCCTGCGAAGCTCACCACATACGCAAGCGCGTCATCCACGGCGCCGTCGCCGCGGCCGTCCTGACCCTGACCGTCGGGTATGCGGCTCCCCGCCATCGTCAAGTCGGCGGATGCCGCCGGCTCCCAGGGCGTCACAGTCCTGGCTCGCCTCCAGGACGCCGACACGGCCTGGCGCCCCGCCTACGAGGCGCCAGGCAAATACGCGAGGTCGGCGGGCCGGACGGTGCTGCTCCAGCAGTACATCCCGGGGCGCGAGTACAGCGTGGAGTCATTCACCCAACACGGGCGGACCACCCACCTGGCCATCACCACCAAGACCACCACCCGCGGCACCCACCGGGTCGAACTCGCCCACACCCTGCCGACCCAGCTTCCACCCCCGCTGAAACAGGCCATCCATCAGGAGACGACGAAAGCGGTTCGCGCCGTCGGCATCCGCAACGGCGCCTCCCACACCGAGATCATCATCACCCCCACCGGCCGCCCGTACGTCATCGAGATCGCGGCCCGCATCGGCGCCGGCCACATCGGCGACCTCCTGCACCACGCCCTGGGCGTCAACCCCTGGACAGCCCTCCTGGACATCGCCCTCGGCCGCCCCGCCCACCTCACCCCCTCCCGCCACCACCACGCCACCGTCCGCTTCCTCACCAGCCCGACCGCGGGCCGCCTCACCGCCGTCACCGGCCTACCCCGACCCGGCCCCGACACCCCCCTCGTTCGCATCCGCGCCCGCCCCGGCGACCTGGTCGGACCCGCCCACACGAACGCCGGACGGCTCGGCAGCCTCATCGTCGTGACAGCCAACGCCGCCACCACCCAGACCCGCGCCGCCCAACTCTTCGACGACATCGACATTCACGTCGAACCCCAGCCCGCCTGAACACAGCGCAGGGCGCCACCCGGATCCGGGTGGCGCCCTGCGCTGTGTTCGTGGTCAGGTCAGCGCGGCGAGTTCCTCGGCCACCGCCCGGTAGGAGTCCTCCACGCCGGGCTCGTTGCCGAGCCGATGCCGCTCCAGCCGCAGCGCGCCGAGGTGGCGCACCTCGTACACACGCTTCCGCCACCGGGAGCCCTCGGTCTCGGCCGGACGGCCGTAGGAGTCGAAGAACGCCAGGCGGGCGTCCTGCTTGGCCCGGGCCATCCGCATCGTCCAGTCCGCCTCCGGATCGCCCCACCAGGTGCGGTCCATGTCCAGGACACCGCAGATCGTGGGGACCGGGGCGGCCGCGAGCATCGTGTTCACGGTCCACAGGTCCCCGGTCAGCAGCCGAGGCACCGCGACCTCGTCCAGAACCTGCGCGCCGGCCTGGGCGGCGTCGGTGGCCTTGCGCAGGTCGGCCGCGTCCAGGCCGCAGCTCTCGACGTCCTGGGCGATCAGGCGCAGGGACGTGACGACGGCCTCGCTCCAACGCGCGTGCCCCGGGCCGGTGATCGGGCCGAACCAGGGCCCGGCGACGGCGTGGACGGCCGCCGTGATCTCCCCCATCTGCCGGAAGAACGCCCCGTGCGTCTCCTTCGGGTACGACCCGAGCAGCTCGGGTGCCGGGGTGCCGGGTAGGAGGGACTGGATCATCCAGTCCCTCCCGATGACGGCCTGGGTGAAGTCGACCGCCAGGACCCGCGGCATCAGGTCCGCGATCGACGCGAGCCACGGAACCGACGCGTACTCCGCGCGCATCAGCTCCCGCTCTGAGTGGAACTGGCGGCCCGCTTCAGGGGCAACCCGCAGGACGACCGGCTCCTCGCGGCCGGCCATGTCGATGCGGTAGGTGGTGTTGTACATGCCGCCGCCCAGTTCCGTCGCGGAACGGACCTCGGCGGCGGGCCCGAAGGCGCGTCGGGCGACCGCCAGGATCTGGCGCTCGGTCAGACCCTGCTGAAAGGCGTTGGCGGACCGCTCGATGACGTGGAGTTCCACGGGACTTCCTTCCGGGCTGTGAGGACTTGGGGGAACGGGGCGGGGTTATTGGTTCAGGCCCTGCGGCTGCGGGGCTGGCCGTTGCGTTCCAGCACGACGCCGAGCTGCGAGGGCTGCATCGCGGCGGCGATGCCGATGGCCCGGCGGTTGGCGTTCGGGCTGGTGCCGTCGGTTGCCGGATGTGACGCTCACGGGACTGCGTCAGGTGGGTGATGATCCGGCTCAGCAGAACCGACGCTCTGCGTGAACTGGTCCAGGCGCAGGCCAGCACCACCGGCACGTGGCCCTGCACCAAGGCCGAGATCAGGGGACGCCACTTCCCCCGGAGCTCCCCGACCTGGAGCGCACTGCGGTAGCCGACGGCCGGGCACCGCACCACAGGAACGGGTAGGGCATCCCGCTGGGCAAGCCGGCTGTGCAATGTGTCGATTTCTGCGCGGCTCCTGCCACAGTTCTGTCCCGTTGTGAATTACCGCTGATGGAGGCTCCGACCTGCTCAGAGGCAGTGGGGCGAGCGCCGGAGCAGGCCGAATCCCACAACACGTCGTCGCTCAGGTCGCCTCCCCCGGCGGCGTGCGAGTGCCGGGCGAACGACTGGAGGGCGGGCCGGCCGGCGATATCACCGCCCAGGAAGCCCGGCCTGTGCCACGGATGCGGTTGAGACCGTGAAATTGCGTGCGCAGTGCCACCTGACGGATGACATGTAATTCGTTCGAGTGAATGTGAGGCTTCCCCGAAGTGACCCCATTGAGCCCCGATGGCCCCTTAGTTTCATAATCTGACCAGCTGGTTGATGAATCTGCTGCATCTGTGCTGGAAGTGGGCTCTGCTGGGTTGAGTGCGGGGGATGCGGCGGCCGGGACCGGGGTTGCGGATTCCGTTTTCACGGCTGCGGTGTTCGTGGCGTGGGGGGCTGGCCGTCGCTACGGTTCGAGTTCCTGACCCGGACGTCACCCCGACATGGAGAAGGGCCCCGAGGGTTGCCCCCCTCGGGGCCCCGGTGCGTCCGATCAGCTGCCCCTGCCTAAGGAGAACAGCGATGATTGAACGCACGTATCGGAAATTCATGGGACGCTCTCCGTTGCCGCCAGAAAGTACCATTCCGTCTTACTGGCTGCCTCAAACGGAGATTCTTAGCATCCTTTCGGTGGTGCTTCGCTTCGGTTCCGTACTGACCGCAGCCGCGGTCGTGGCGGTGTTGCTGGGGGCGGCGCCCCAGGATCTGCTGCTGATGGTCGCGCCCGCGGCGCTGGCCGACCGCAGCGCGCTGATCCTCACACGTATCCGGCGGTCTTGAGCCCAAGGGCGGCGCCGAGCCTTCGTCGGCGCCGCCCTTGCGCGCGTCCGCCTCCCAGCAGCCTCTCGAACACTTCGTGCGGGACAGGGGGCCTCGCCCTGGGCGTTGCCCGGGCGGGGCGGGATCCGGACATTACAGGGGCACTTTTTTCCTGCCCGCATCCGCCGATGACGACCGGCTGAGGACCTGATGCCCGACACCCCCTCCCCGAACCGCCGACACATCACCGCGCCGCCGCTCTCACCGCGCGGCCCGCAGCCGGCCGGCTGTACACGCGACCTGGCGGGCCTTGCCTACGAGGCGTTCTGCACCACCCACCGGCCCGTCTACTCCCGCTACGCGGCGGCCCGCCTGGGCAGCGACCGCCTGGGAGAGGACGCAGCCCAGGCCGCGCTGCGCGCGCTCGCCCCGCTGTGGTCCTCTGCTCTGACCTGCCCCGCACCGGCGGCGGTGTCCTGGCTGCTGCTCACCGGCGTCGTCAACGCCCAGCCTCGGGCAGGACGCGATTTGGACCGGGGCCTGTCACGGATCCACGCCGACACGGTGATCCTCCACGACCGCCTGGGACTGCCGCGCCGGACCGCGGCCGCGGCGATGGGACTGCCACTGCAGCAGTTCGACATGGTCCACAACGCTGCACTGCGTGCCACGCAAGGCGACACAGAAAATACCTGAAGCATATTCAGAGATGCATTTATGCGCAGGCTGGGCGGCGTGCGCCGAATTCATCGGCGTATGCCGGGCCGCGCTGCCAGATGAAAGGGCGGCCGGTATACGCCCCTGTGCATCACTCCGAGGGGCGAAGGGCTCTAGTCGGGTGCCAACATGCGCTCCTAGCATGGGCCGACCATCGTCGCCGGCCGGAGCCGCAAGAGTGCGGACCGCCACCATCCTGGGGGCCGACCTATTCAATGATCGACGTGAGCAAACCCAGCGTTGCCCGCATGTATGACTACCTGATCGACGGGAGCGACAACTACCCGTCCGACCGGGAAGCCTGCGCCCAGCTGCTGGAGATGGCTCCCTCGACACGGGAACTCGCCCGGATCAATCGGGCCTTCCTCGTGCGGGCCGTCCGCTACCTGGCTCAAGAGGCCGGGATCCGCCGCTTCCTCGACCACGGCTCAGGGCTCCCCACCCGTCCCAACGTCCACCAGGTCGCCCGCGAGACGCACCCGCAGGCCCGCGTCGTCTACATCGACAACGATCCCATGGTCCTGGCCCACGGGCGCGTGATGCTGGAAGAGGACCTGCACACCACCGCGGTGATAGAGGCCGACTTCCGCCACACCGATGAGATCTTCGCGGCGCCTGAAGTCGAAGGCCTGCTGGACGGCGGGCCCGTCGCCGCCCTCTTCGTCTCCGTCCTGCACTGCATCCCCGACAGCGACGACCCCTGGGGCTTGATCAAGGACGTCGCACAACGCCTGCCAGCGGGCAGCTACATGGTCATCTCCCAGCTCGCGAGCGATAACCCGGCCCTGCGGGACGAGGTCACCACCTTCATGAGTGAGATCACCGGCAACCGGTGGGGCCGAGTTCGCAGCACACAGGAAGTGCGGCGCCTCTTCGAGGGCCTCGAACTCGTCGAGCACACCGAACCGGTGGAGGTTTCCACCTGGCGCCCGGACACCGAGCTCTTCCCGCGGCAGCAGACCCAGGAATGGATCGAGTTCGGGGGCGTCGCCCGCATCCCCTAGTGCGGCTCGGCCAGCTCGTCGATCCGGGCCTGCAGGAACCGCATCGTGTCCGCCTTGTTCAAGGAGTGCTGGAACACTCCCTCCAGGGAGGCCTTGTGCTCCAGGAGACGAACCGGGTCCTCCACCCACATCGCGCTGACGTTCATGGCCTCCACGTAAAGCATCTCCGGCGGACCCTCCAGATCGGGCAGCTTCAGCAAAGTCATGGCCGTCGTCAGCGGCGGGCACACGCCCCACGCCTCGGTCGGGAACACCCGCACGTGGACATTCCCGCCCCGCTCGCACCTGCCGTAGACGCGCCGCAGCTGCTCCAGCATCACCGCCCGCCCGCCGATGGGACGGCGCAACGCCGCCTCATCGATGATCGCAGTGAACTCCGGCGCCGAACCCGACTCCAGGATCTGCTGACGCTGTGTCCGTACCTGCCTGCGTAGCTCAAGAAGGCTGCTCTGGGCCGTGGTGTCCTGGCCGAGGTACGGCACCGCGAACACCGCGTTCATGTACGCGGTGGTCTGCAGCAGACCGGGGATGTGGTCTCCCTCAAAGCAGATGATCTCTGTGGCGGCCTCTTCCACGTATCGCAGCTCGTTGAAAGCCGCAGCCACGCCCTTGCTGCCCGGCAGCCGGGGGTTGCCGATGGCCAGGATCTGGCGGACACGGGAGATCACGCTCTCACGCTCTTCGCCGTCCACCCCATACAGGTCCAGGAGCCTGACAATGAGCTTCTCGTCAAACCGGACGTTCGTCGCCCCGTTCTCGATCCGGCACAACTTGGGTGCCGACGAGATGCCCCCGAGCGCCGCGACCTCAGGCTGGGTGTAACCAGCCGCCTTCCGGTGGCGCTGCAGCGCGGCCCCCAACAGGTTCCGCAGGATGGGAGAGACGGAAGAGGCCGGCTCGGATACCCGGCCCGTCCCCTCCCCTCCCACGATCTCAAACGGCCTGGGCCGAGCGCCCACATCATCTCCTTGATCACAGAAATCTCACTGACGCGATCCTGGAGCTCCGCAAGCACGCGACGCAACCCGGGGCCACGCCATTTCAGACAGTCATGGCGTCAAACTCTCCGGCCCCCGCACCCGCGATGAAAGCGATCATCTCCGCGCGCGTGAACACGAGGGCGGGGCCATCCGGGAAACGCGAGTTCCGTAAGGCGACCTGGCCTTCCGTAACCCGTGCAATTTCAACGCAGTTGTTGGTGGCATCACTAGCGTGCGCCTTCACCCACGCCGCTCCGCTGATGGAACTGGCCCGCGTCCCGTTGCTGTACATGGTCTCCATACGACCTCCAGATAGCTCTCGTCAGGGATAATCCCGACCTGCCGCCGCCTGAGGACCCCTCTCGACGTCCCTCAGCACACCCCGTGAAATTTCATGGAGTTGCAGGCGGCGACGAGCCTAACGGCCCCGAATGATGGCCGCTGTCCCCCGAAAGAGCGTTCCTCCAGGTCACTTAATCGTTCAAAAAGAAAGGAGTTCTGGCCATGATCGCCTCTATATGATCACCAAGAAAATGGCCGAAGATACTCCCAAAAATGACGGGCTCACCCCTCGCACCCTGACCAGCGCACCTTCGAGGTTCAAGAAGTCGCGCTTACCGGTCGCCGGGGGTGACGTCCGCACAGGTTCGAGTGCCGCCGCACCTGCAGAGGTTTCTCCCCGGGGGCGCCGTTCCTGCTCTACGGCTGCTTTCTGCGCATTCGGTCTGTGTTGTGGTGGCGGCCGGTGCTGCGATGGATGGCCGCGAGGTTGGTGCGTGCTTGGAGGGTGTCCGGGTGTTCGGCGCCGAGGAGTCGTTCGCTGTCGGCGAGGACGGCCTCTTGCAGGGTCAGCGCGTCGTCGTAGCGTCCGAGGTCTCGGTAGGTGACGGCCAGGTTCGCGCGCGCGTGGAGAGTGTTGGGGTGTTCGGGTCCGAGGAGGCGTTCGGTGTCGCTACAGACGGCTTCTTCGAGGGCCAGTGCTTCGAGCTGGCGGCCGAGTCCGCTGTATGTGACGGCAAGGTTGGCGCGGACGTGGAGGGTGTCTGGGTGTTCGGCGCCGAGGAGTCGTTGGCGGTCGGCGAGGACAGCCTCTCCAAGGAGCAGCGCGTCGTCATAGCGTCCGAGATCGGTGTATGTGGCGGCAAGGTTGGCCCGTGCTTGGAGGGTGTCCGGGTGTTCGGGTCCCAGGAGTCGTTCGCGGTCGGCGAGTACAGCCCTTTGCAGGGTTAGTGCGTCATCGTTGCGTCCGAGGTCGCTGTACGTGGTAGCGAGGTTGCCTCGGACGTGGAGGGTGTCTGGGTGTTCGGGTCCGAGGAGTCGTTCGCGGTCGGCGAGGACGGATTCTTCAAGGGCCCGCGCGTCGTGCGGGCGCCCGAGGGTGCGGTAGGTGGCGGCGAGGTTGGCTCGGGCGTGGAGGGTGTCTGGGTGTTCGGGCCCGGAGAGTCGTTCGCGGTCGGCGAGGACGGACTCTCCAAGGCTTAGCGCGTCGTGCTGGCGCCCCAATGCCCGATAGACGGCGGCGAGGTTGGCTCGGGCGTGGAGGGTGTTGCGGTGTTCGGGTCCGGCGAGGCGTTCGGTGTCGGCGAGGACGGTCTTTTGCAGGGTGAGTGCGTCCAGGTGGCGTCCGAGGTCGAGGTAGGCGGTGGCCAGGTTGGCGCGAGCGGTGAGAGCGGCTGGGTGGTCGGGCCCGAGGACGCGCTCGATGTCGGTGCGGACGGTTTCATGGATTGTGAGTGCCTCGTGGTGGCGTCCGAGGTCGTGATAGGAGGCGGCGAGCTGAGAGCGGGCGTTGAGCGCGAACACGTTGTCGGCGCCGAAGTTGTGGGCGGCTAGCTCAGCAGTCGTCAGCCAATGGTCGTGGGCGTCCTGATGCAGGCCGCCGGCTCTGAGGCTGAAGCCAAGGAGGAAGATCACCGGGTGGACGCCGCCGGTCCAGAGATGCTGTTCGGCGTGGTGGCGTAGGGCGATGGTGTTGGTGCGCATCGCGTGCGCGACATCCCGCGGCACATCGGCGGGTGGCCAGGCGTCCTCCAGGGCATCCGCTGCGGTGATAGCGAGGTTGGCTTGCGAACTGGTGGGGGTGGTTTCACGAACGGCGCGGGCGGTGAGGGCGTGCATGCGGATCTGCCGGAGTGGGCTGTGAGGATCGATGGTGATGAGTGCGTACCGGCGAAGGATCCGCAGCGCATGCACGACCTCCTCCTCGGTGGTCGGCTGCTCGCGGTCCAGGCCGCGCGCCGTGGTGAGGAACGTGGTTACGGATGGGGATGTCCAAAGGGATTCAGGGTGGCCGTCGGCGGCCATGAGTGCGAGCATCCGCACCAGCTGCGTGATGACGCCTACGGGCCCGGCCTGTTCGGCTGCGGCCAAGGACAGGAGTAGGCCGGCGGTCACCTGCCGTTGATAGCTCTCAGTATCCGTCCACTCCGGGAGGACGTCCTCCAACCTGAGTGTCCTATCGCCAAGCCGTTCCAGATAGTCGGCGCAGCTGATCTCTTCGGCCAGGAGGTAGGCGGCTGCGTGCCCCATCGCGAGCGGAAGGTAGCCGAGGGCACGAGCGAGCTCCCCCTCCCTCCCGTCCAGAAGATGCCCGCCACCGTCACCGACGACCCGTTCACTGAGATAGGCGCAGGCCTCCTCGGGGGTGTACACGTCGACGTCGATACGGACGCGGCCACCGCCGGTCAGCCGGGGGTCGTGCAGTCGGGTGGTCGCCAGTGTGAATCCCGTCCCCGGTCGCAGGGGAGGCCACCAGGGGCGTACTGCTTCGACGTCGCTGATGTCGTCCAGGACCACCAGCCATGAACGCGAGGTCGTGGCCAGCCACTCCAGGAACATCCGGGCGTCCTGCTCGGGATCCTCCCCGGTGGCGCCCACAGCCCGAACCCGCAAAGCGGCCTGACCGAAGAGGGTGATGATCTGCGTACTCTCACCGGCCGGCACCCACATCACCAGCTCGGTTCCCTCGGCGAGGGCCTGGTGGGCGTACTGGGCGGCCAACTGGGACTTGCCCACACCGCCCATGCCCGACAGAACCCCGGCGGCTGCCGGCCGGGCCTGCGTCAGTACCGCTCCCGTGCCAGCGTCACGCGCGGCGGCGAGGCGTTCACGCAGCTCGGAGCGCGGCTGGAACGAGGACGCCAACGGGGGCGGTGCCCCCATCAGCAGAGGCCAGGAGACTTCCCGCACCAGCTCGACGGGAAGGAAGAACTGATTGACCGTGCTGTTCTCCCCGAGGGCACTTCCATTGATGTTGCCCCCGGCCGCCACCGCGCGAGGTCCCGCGGTCACCGACCCCGGCCGACCCGGATCCGCCCCACCAGGGCCGCCGGACACCTCCTGCGGCGCGGGCCTCTCCTCCTCCTGCGGCCCGGCCTTGTCCGGGCCGCAGGGGACCGTGGGGGAGAGGTCGTCGTTCCTCTTCCTCGAAAACCAGTTGGGTGTCACTGAACCTGGCTGCCGTCACCCAGGGCGCTGCCCGTGATGTCCCCGCCGGCCGCGATCCCGCCGGGCTCGGCCGTCACCTGCCCACCTCCAGAAGGAGCGATGCCGCCCGCACCCGGCGCGGCCGGAGCAGCCTGTCCACTCACCCGGGAGTTCGCCCCCACAGCACTACCGTTGATGCTTCCGCCGGCCGCGACACCACCCTGCCCCGCCCGAACCCCACCCGAAGTGTTTGCCGGACGAACCAGCGCCACCACCGCGACCACGAACCCCGCGGCAGCCAGACCCGCACCCACGAGACTGGCCACCTTGTCACCCGTATCAAGATCAAACACAAGCACCACGACCAACAACCCCACCACCAGCAACGCGCTCACCACGACCGCGCCCCACACCACCCTGCGCGCCGTACCAGCCACCCCGCACCTCCGCTACGCCCACCGCGACCGACCCCTCTCCGAAGGCTAAACGGCCATCCGAAGGCATGTGGATGCATCGTCGGATATCCCTGGGCGCAGGCGATGCCGCCTCCGGGCCCGGTCCGCGCCTGCTGCTTCCTCCAACGGCGCACTTCGCGTTTGCTGATCAATCCTGAGTAGGGTCCGGCTCGCCTGAAGAACAGACACAACGACTTTGGGGAGCGGGCTTGTGAAGCGCTGGGCACAGTGGGTGGCGGTCGCAGCGGTCGGGGTGCCACTGGCATTCGGCGCGGTCGCGTGTGCCGGGGAGAAGTCCCTGGCGGAGGCCGCGAAGGGTACTTGGGACTGCACGATCGCAGCCGGTGGCCTTGGGAGTTCCGCGACGGTGACCGTCGGGGACGGGACCTACCAGGTGAGCGAAGGAGGCCGCGAGGGCAGCTCCGGAACCTGGCAGCTCTCCGGAGCCAAGCTGGAGGTCAAGGGCGACGACGGCCCGTACCACGTCAGTGGTGTGCCCGAAGAAACGAAAGAGCTGATGGGCATGGAGTTCGGCGAAGGCGGGGGTGAAAAGCTGTCGCCGTGGAGTGTGGGATGGAAGGGCAACACCATCACCTTCCCGTACCACGGCGCCAAGGCCACCTGCCAAAAGATGTAGATCTGAGGGCCCCGGCGTTGCTGTGCCCTGTGCCGGGGAGCGGGGTTGACCACAGCACGCCGCGCGCCTACCGAGCCCTGGAGGGGCAGGTAGGGGTTCAACCTGCCCAGCACCAGAACCAACCGCTACTCCCTCAGCGCCACCACCATCAACGCAGGCCTCCACTTCACCGCCATCCACGCCCCCACCCCGCTCTACTACGTCTTCGGCGACCTCAAAGTCCTCACCCCGCCGAAGTCCTCCACTACACCGACCACGCCCTGCGCCACTCAAGCGGCGCCTACCACCTCGTCAACACCCACCGCGCCCACCTCTTCGACGACGTCTTCGGCCCAGCCGTCGCCCGAGCAGCCTGACGGGTGAACAACCCTGGCCCACAGCCACGCCGCGGCGCAGCACGCCAAGATTTCGCGGGAGGACGCCGGTGCCGTGTTTGTCGGTGGTGGCCGGCACTATCAGGTTGCCTGCGCCGCGGCCCAGAATGCGAGTCTTTCTCGGCAGAAGACCGTGTCGGGATGGTCGGCGCCGAGGATGCGGGTCCGATCGGCGACCAGTGATTCGAACAGGTCGCATGCACCGGCCGGGTCACCTGCCTGTCCGGTGTAGAAGGCCAGTGCCTGCCGGGTGCTGAGGGTGTCGGGGTGGTCGGTACCGAGGACGCGGGTCTGGTCGGCGACCAGGGGTCCGTAGAGGTCACGTGCGCCGGCCGGGTCGCCTGCCTGTCCGGTGTAGAACACCAGGTTGTGGCGGGCGTTGAGGGTGTCGGGGTGGTCTGCGCCGAGGATGCGGGTCTGGTCGGCGATCAGGAGTGTGTAGAGGTCGCGTGCGCCGGCCGGGTCGCCCGCGTCTCCGACGGCAGCGGCCAGGTTGTTTCGGGTGTTCAGGGTGTCGGGGTGGTCTGCGCCGAGGGCGCGGGTCTGGTCGGCGATCAGGGGTGTGTAGAGGTCGCGTGCGCTGGCCGGGTCGCCTGCCTGTCCGGTGTAGAAGGCCACTTGGTGCCGGGTGGTGAGGGTGTCGGGATGGTCGGCAGCGAGTACGCGGATCCGGTCGGGTATCAGCGATTCGAACAGGGTCGCGTGCGCCGGCCGGGTCACCTGCCTGCCCGGTGAGCTGCGCCAGATGGTGTCGTGTCATGAGGGTGTCGGGGTGGTCGGCGCCGAGGATGCGGATCGGGTCGGCGATCAAAGACGCGAACAGGTCGCAGGCGCCGGCCGGGTCACCTGCCTGCGCGGTGTAGAGGGCAAGTTGGTGTCGTGTGATGAGGGCGTTGGGGTGGTCGGCGCCGAGGATGCGGGTCTGGTCGCCGACCAAAGGCGTGTAGAGGTCGCGTGCGCCGGCCGGGTCGCCTGCCTGCCCGGTGAACTCAGCCAGGTGGTGCCGTGTGGTGAGGGTGTCGGGGTGGTCGGCGCCGAGGACACGGAACCGGTCGGCTACCAAAGATGCGAACAGGTCGCGTGCGCTGGTCGGGTCGCCTGCTCCTGCTGTGTAGACGGCCAGTTCGTGTCGGGTGCTGAGGGTGTCGGGGTGGTCGGCGCCGAGGATACGGATCCGGTGGGCGGCCAAGGGCGCGTAGAGGTCGCGTGCGCCGGCGGGGTCGCCTGCCTGCCCGGTGTAGCAGGCCAGGTTGTGTCGTGTGGCGAGGGTGTCGGGGTGGTCGGCGCCGAGGACTCGGATCCGGTCGGCGACCAAGGGTGCGTAGAGGCGGCGTGCGCCAGCCAGGTCGCCTGCCTCTCCGGTGTAGAGGGCCAGGCTGTGCCGGATGGCAAGCGTGTCGGGGTGGTCCGGCCCGAGTAGGAGAATTGAGACTTCTGCTGCGGTCTGAGCCATCCGCTGTGCCATGGCGAAGTCACCACTGTCGGCCGCTGCATGGGATCGCTCTCGAAAATCTTGCACAAGGTCAGTGCCGGGGGGGAGAGGAGGACACATCCTGGCCGGGGCCTGCTGTCCGAGCCTCGTCCGTGGTGGGCAGATCCGGGCCGCCGGCCAGGGAGGTCAGAACTGCAAGGACGTTGCCAGCCGTGCTCGGTCGTGCCCGCGGGCTCTTCTCCAACAACCCAGCGACCAGTGCTTCCAACATCGGCGGGGCATCGGGGCGCACCGTACGCAAGGAACGAGGTACCTCTTCGATATGTCGGCGCATGACGACGTACCGCTGGCCGGTGAAGGGTGGGGTACCGGTGAGGAGCTGGTAGAGGACGCATCCGAACGCGTACAGATCGCAGCGCTCATCCGTCTGCTCGGCGCGCCATTGCTCCGGCGCCATGTAGAGCGCGGTTCCACCGGGTCCATGAGGCCCGGTCAGGCCGGCGGTCAGGCCGGTGGCGCGTGCGATGCCGAAGTCGCAGATCTTCACCTGCCCGTCGTGCAGGAAGAGGTTCGCCGGCTTCAGGTCACGGTGCACCACCCCTTGCTCATGAGCGGCGGCCAGGCCCTCCGCGACCTGGACGGCCAGCGCGACCACCTCCTCCACCGGCAGTCCGCCGGGCGCCCCGGCGATGAGGGCGGCGAGGTCGATGCCTTCGAGGAGCTCCATCACGATGAACATGCGGTCGCCGTCACGCCCGATGTCGTGCACCACCGTGATCCCCGGGTGCCGCAGCCGCGCGCCGATCGTTGCCTCACGACGAAACCGGGCACTCGCCACCGGGTTCTCCACATCGTCACGGATGACCTTCACGGCGACCGGACGCTGGAGGAACTGGTCGAGGCTTCTCCAGACCTCCCCCATTCCGCCCGCGCCGATCCGTTCGACAAGCTCGTATCGGTCGGCCAGCCGGTCTCCTGCTCTCACAACGCCCCCGTGTCATGGTCGTGATCACCCCGTGGTCGCATTCTTCCCGCCGGCAGCCCGACAGTCAGCAGGTTCGACCGGTCGTGACCCGGAACCGACCCGCCGGCGCCCCAAGGCACGACCGGGGTCGCTCCTTCCAGGCCGGCGTCATCTCTTCGTGCATTCGGGTCCGTTCGCCGTGCCGGCTGCGGCATTGTCGGAGTTCGGCGGCGGTCCTGGCCGGGGCCGCCGGAACGTGCGGCGGTGGAGGGGTGTTGTGGGCGAGCGGGAGACGTGGACGGCGGAGGAGTTCGGCAGGTCCCATGAGGGCTGGGTCGGCGTGGTCCTGGCCGACGGCGGGGTTCCGGGGCCGGTGTTCTTCGACTCCGGGTCGGGTGCGAGCGGCCGGTCGGTGTCACAGTGGTCCGTCTACGACGGCCGACGCCTGCGCGGACCGCGGGCGGCCGCGCTGCGCGCGGTCTGTTCCTGCGGTTGGACGGGGGCCGAGCACCCTCTGGACTGGACGCTGATCGGCGACCGGGACCTCGCCGAGGCGGGTGACGGGCAGGCGGACGCGTGTGTGCGGGACTGGGACGGTCACATCGTTGCGGTCGAGGCGACCACCACCCCCCTGCCCGAGGCGATCACCGACCTCCTGGAGCGGCTGGAGGAGGAGATCGAGAAGCTGACGAAGACCGCGCCGGTCGCGGCGGTCCGCGCGGCCCGCCTGATGGAGGTCACCGCGGTACGGGTCGGCTACTGGGCCGCCAACGGCACCCGGACGGACCTGAGCACCGAACAGGCCGCGACCGCACTCGGCCTGAACGAGGACGCCACGCGTTCACTGCTCGCCCGACTCGGCGGCTGGAACCGGTACGCCTGACCCGGTCATGTCGCCGCGAACTCACCGGACGCGGACCCCTCCGGTGGCTTCCAGGTGGCCGATCCCGCCCGGAGGAGTCAGGCCACCATGGAGCGGCGGGAGCGGGGACATGGGGGTGCAGTGGCGTTTCGTCGGTGAACCCGGTGCCCCGGCAGGGTGAACCGGATCCCTGGGGACTGTTGCTGACGTGGTGTGGGCCGATACAAACGGCTCATGATGATCATGATGCGGTCCGTTGTCGCGGCTGCCGCTCTCACCCTGCTTGTGCCCGCTACCGCGGCGTGGGCGGTGGACCGTCCCGCGGGCGTGCCGCAGGTTCTGCCGATGGGGGTGGCCGTCTCGGCGCTTCCGCTCGGGGTCGAGGACCGGACCGGCTACCAGCGCACCAGCTTCAAACATTGGAACTCCGGCGCTCTGCCGTCGGATGGCTGCAACACCCGGCAGGAGGTGTTGCTGGCCGAGGCGATCGAGTACCCGCGGATCGGGCCGGGCTGTGCTTTGACGGGCGGGGTGTGGTGGTCGTACTACGACGATCGGGAGGTGACGTCGGCCGGGGCGTTGGACATCGACCACATGGTGCCGCTGGCCGAGGCCTGGGATTCGGGCGCCGGTTCGTGGACCGCGGCCCGTCGGGAGGCGTACGCGAACGACCAGGGACAGCCGGCCTCACTGGTGGCGGTGACGGCCCGATCGAACCGCAGCAAGTCCGACCAGGATCCGGCGGAGTGGCTGCCGCCGTCGGGCTCGGACGAGGTGCTCTGCCGCTACGGCGCCGAATGGACCGCGACGAAGCTGCGCTGGGGTCTGGCGGTGGATGAGCTGGAGCGGGACCGGCTGCTGGACATCGCGGCCGGCTGTGGTGGCACGGACGTGGAGTTCACCCCGGCCCCGTAGTCGCACATCGCGCCGGGGATCCCGGGCGGGCGGGCCTTCGCTCGGGCAGGGCGATGCCGGACCTCCGGCCCGTGCCCGCAATCCGTTTCCTGCCGCACCCGCCCGACAATTTCCCGGCGGGCGCAACGACGAAGGAGTTCCTGATGACTGCTCCACCCTTCCGCCGTGTGGTTGGCGCGCCCGCGGCAGCCTGCCTGTCGGTCCTGCTGGCGACTCCGATGGCACAGGCCGCTGGTCCCGACCCGGACGGCGGCGGTGAACTGCTGATCCTGTCGAACGAGGAGTACGTCCAGCAGTTCGGGGACCGGTGCGCGCGGGCGGCCGGCGTGCCCGTGCCGGCAGACCGGCTCGCACACGGCGATGGCCGGTCCTCGGCCGGTTAGGGCCTGGCGGAAGTGCGACGCCCGCGGTGGCGGGTATTCCTGGAGTCCTGCGGAGCGGGGGTGGTGATCGTTAGGGTCATGCCCAGTCCGCGCCGGCATGGGGCGTGGGTCAGGACCGGTACCCAGAGCGCTCTGGAGTACGACCGGACCGCCCTCGGCCCCTGACGTCCCCCTCCGTGCGGGATGTCGGGGGCCGTGTCCCGCCCCTCGGACCTGGTGGCACCGGACCGCGACCGCCTGAGGCCGCACTCCGAGCCGATGCTGCCGCGTCACAGTGCGCGGTGTCCGTCGTTGGGCACGGGTGAGCGACAACAATCCCCGCACCGGCAACGTCCGGCCCCTACGACCGGCCGCGCCCGCAACGGCCTGCCGGCTGTGCTCCGACTCCGACAGGACGTCCGTCGAGTCGGCACCCCGCCCCGGGCCGGACGAGTCGACGCTGTGCGCGCCCTGCCGGTTACGTCGACCCGGGCGAAGGCGACCCGGACTCGGCCCGGCCGATCTTGCCTGGCGACGGCTGGAGCGCGATATCGCCCGTCTGAACACCGCGTACGAGCGGGGCCGCTGGATTCCTTCGGCTGATGAGCTGGAGTTCACCGCGGGCCTGGCGCGGATGCCATGGACCGAGCCCGCGATCCGCACCGCTCTGCGCGAGGGCGGCAACAGCGTGCGGGTCGGCCGGCTGGCCCGGCTCCTGGACGGCGACGCGATCACCGTGCTGCGCCATGTGAGCGCGGATGATTACGCGCTGCACGCTCTGCGCCGCCTGGTCGATGTTCTGGCCGCCGAGGCGGAACGCTCGCCGTGGCCGCCCGGGGCTGCCTGACTCGCGGCGCGCCGGCGGGCGTGATCCGCAGGGTCAGGTCCCTCGAAGGGCTACGACTCCAACCCCAACCGCGATGAACTGCGCAAACGTCGGATCCTGCAGCATCTTGGCCGGCTGCTGGCCGACAGCGCGAGCACGTACGGAGCCCCCTACCAGCAGGCCTTCGCCGAACTCGCCGCAACGCACCGCGGCCGGCGCGTCGCCGAGATCCTTCCGCTGCTGTGCCGCGCCGCCGACGACGCGCTGCTCGGCTTTATGGGCGCGGATCTGCGCGAGCAGGCTCAGGTCATCAGCACGGGGGAGCCGTACGTCCTGCGTGTGACGGTGGCCTGACCCCAGGGCCGCATCGGTCGGCCACGGGAACGCGGCTGCCCACCGCTGGCGCCATCGTCGGCGCGGGAGTCTCGGCCGGCCCACTGGGAGGAGGTCAGCCGGGACGGTCGCCTGCCGGGCCTGGGACATGACGCGCCCGGCCGGCAGGCTTCAACGGGCTAATCCAGGGAGAGAGGGGGATGGCGCGAAGTGCAGCTTCTGAGGTCCTTTCCCTTCGCCCTTCCAAGGACCCGTCAGGGGCGGGGACATCCCCAACACGCACACCGTCGCCCGCGTCTTCGAAGCCCGCTGGGGCTTGGCCGAGACCGCCCGTGAGGTGATGCAGCGCACCGTCCGCATCGCCGCGGCGCTCGCGCACGAAGATGCAGACTTCCTCAACCGGCTGTGCGACGCAAGTCTCCGCGTGCACGAGCACCGGGCGATGACGGCACCTTGGTCGGCCACGCGGTCGCGCTCCCCGGCGAACGCGTCGACGCCGGGAGCCGACCGGTCTGGTTCTTCAGGAGCTCCCTCGCCTACGAGCTGTCCCTGCCCGCGTACGGGAGCGCTACGAGGTGCCGAACGCCCGGCGGACTGGTCGCACGCGGAGCGCTTGGTGCGCACGGCCGCGGCCGCGCTCGCCCGTTCAGGCCGGGCCGAGGGCGCCGGCCAGGCCTTCTCCCCGCTATTCGGCGACCCACGTGGAGCCTCGCCACGGTGACGGATCCCAGCCCGATCCGCTCCATGGTGACGGCACGCAGCGATTCGTCAGTCCTGCCCGACCACACCACCGCCCGGCGCGTCGGGCCCGGAGGCCTCTCGAATCTCCGCTTCACCGTCGGGGGGGCCTGGAGCGGTCGGCGGCCCGCCGGGCCGTGTCGAGGTTTCGGCGGGCGGTACGGGTTTTTGCGTCCTCGGGGCGCAGGGGCCGCTCGAAGTCGGCGAGGGTCTCCTCCAGTAACGCTGCGGCAAGGGCGGGGCGGCCGGAGTTCAGATAGGCGATGACTAAGGGCTGTCCCGTAAGCGGCCATCGGGCCTGTGCCTGCAGATGTGGCCGGTCCAGAATGCTGTCGTGACCGAAGACGAGCAGAGCGGCATAGAACCGCGTTCGTTCCTGACATGCGTGGACAGAGGTGGCCCGGCTGCTGGGCGTCGGAGACGTCAGCATGGAGCCGAAGGACCGGCATGCCCGCCACCTCGCCCATGCGGTGCGTAAGCCCCTGCTCGAACGTACAAGGCTCCCTGAGGAGTGGTTCGCCCCGCTGATGGCGGCAGCCGTGTACGACCCGGATCCCAGCTTCTGCCGCTGGTTCGTCGAGCCGGCGGTCTACGCATTCGGACGCCGCCGGGTGATGGCCGCATTGGTCGACTACCTGCGGATCGGCACGGACGCCGAGCGGGCAGGTGCCGTGCGGGCCTGGTACAGCGCCCATGTGCCCTTGCGTGCAGATCGGACTCCAGCGTACGGACCCCGCGGGGTACGTGATCCCGCTCTGGACGAGTCACAGGACATCAAGGCCGCCTGGCTGGAGACATCCCAGGTGTTCGCCGAAGCCACCGACCTGCAGATGCGCCACCGTGTCCTGCTGGGCCTGCCTACCTCCCGCGCGGCATACCCGCCACCCCTGCACGAACTACTTGAAAGCACACTCGCATCCGCCCGCGTCCATCCCGACCCACACATCCGTCGCTGGGCCGCAGCAGCAGACCAGCCCGGCTCTTACCCCTCCCGACAGATACGGGGCAACCCTTAGGTTCTCGCGTGACCTGCGGGTCCGGCGGTGATCGGGCCCGATAGCGCGCTTGCGACCCGCGTAGGCAGAGGAAGGGCGGCCGAAGAGCAAGCAGGACGCGGTCAAGACCATGGTCGTCACGGATGGCGATGGTCGGATGCTCTTCTGCAGCCCGGCCCAGCACGGTAGCTGTGCGGACATCGACCATGCCCGCCAAGTAGCGCTGGTCAGGCTCTCGGAGGGTGTTCCGGCAGCCGGGATCCTCGCGGGTGCCAGCATTTCTGCCTACCTGACTACCCGTCGGAGATCCCGCTTCATGAAAGCGCGAGGCTAAGCTCGACCCCACCCCACCAGTGAACGGACCCCCTTCCATGACTAACGGCCTCACCTGGATAGGTGCCCACGCCTACACCGCCACGCCCGTCACCGGAATGCGCGGCGGTATCTCCCTTACCCTCGCCCGAGGCATCGACCCTGACGAGTTCCTGATCAACCTCGGGGCCGACCTTGATCAGCTCGCCGCCCGCACCCCGCTGGCCGAACTGCGTAGCGAGCCCACCCCGACCGGCCACGACCCCACCCGCTACGCCTACGCGATGTACGGCAGCGAGGGTGAGTGGACGTATGTGCTGGAGAACGACCACGCCGCGACCTGGGCAACCGGCTTCCGCCGTGTCCCCTCGATGCGGCCCGGCCCGGGTGAGGAGATCCTGTGCGCCAGCCGGAACCTGTACAGCCCGCCCGCCGCGCTCCTGCACGTAGAAGGCGACGAGGTGATACGGCGCGCAGAGTTCGGCACCACCACCGGCCACGAGTCGGAGTTGGATGCGGCGCTCACCGCCGCCGGCGCCGTCTTCCCCTCCATCCCCGACGCCACCGCCGACGAGGTGACCGCCTTCTACGAGCAGCACGGCGCGCGCCTGCCCGCCCTTGTGTTCACCGCGCTGGGCGCGTACACGGGGCTGAGCATCGACCAGGATGCCGCACAGGCCGGGAATCTCCCCGCTGTTCACCTCCTCACTCCTTGAGTCGCACGCGCCTGCACAACGGCTTCGGCCCCCACCCTGACGGCAGGGTGGGGGCCGAAGCGTGCTGGCACTGGGGTGTTATTGCGCGACGAGTTCGCAGATCACGGGCTGACCGCCGCCGACACCGTAACGGCAGGTGCCGCCGTCGTTCATGCGCGTATCCAGCCAGTACGCATCCTTGTCCTTGATGCGCATCTGCTTCATGAAGTTCGCGAAGTGGCCGCCCATGGATTCCTGGTTGTGCATGCCCGAGATCGCCGCCCGGCCGCACACCTCGTTGAACGTGGGGTCACCCCCGTTCTGTGAGAACAGGTGGATCATGCTGCCGTGCTTCTTCGCGTACATCGAAATGCACGCATCCCCGCTGGGCGTGGTCTTCCCCGGCGGGATCGCCGGGTTGATGCCGCCCTCGGTGGACGACATGCCGCCGCTGTTGTACGAGGACGCGAACGCGAACTCGTCACAGTTCAACGTGTCGCCCGCATCCACCAGGGCGGAGGTGTCGCCGTTGTTCGCGGCCCACCCCGTGGGGCAGATCCGCGTACGGGAACGGTTGTTCTGCGACTCATCACCCATGTAGTATAGGGGCTTCTGATCAACCATTGAACCCGGGTGCTTGGCCGTGGCCTTCTGAATCAGCCACGCGTGAGCGGCGGCCTGCGGGAACGCCTTCGCGTTGAACGTGTACGTGGGAGCGACGTTGACGAACACACAGCCCGGAACCGATCCCGCCGGGGCGTCTGCTGCGGGGGTGTCGCAGCGGATACGGTCGAGGTCCTCGGTGCCGCCGTCGTAGTCAAGTGACCACTGGTAGCCGGTCTTGAACGGGCGGATCTTTCCGTCGGCGGGGAGAATGTTCGCGTCGATCTGTATGTCAGGCTTGAACCGGTAGTCCGTACCGGCCAGCGACGTATCCCAGCTGAACGGCGTCGTCAGCGTCGCCGAGTGCATTTCACCCGGCACCCACCACGGCTTGCCCTTCCACGCCGTCACCGGCTGCTCCTGCGGCGTACACGAGGTTTCGCACAGGTGATTCCAGCCCACGAAGTTGATCTCACGGAACGCGGGCGGGATCTGCTGGGCGGGCTCGATCGTCAGGTGCTCGGTGAACGTGTTCTGTCCGTCAAGTTCCAGCATCCGCAGGAACATGAAATTCGCCACAGCCTGTGGCACACCGTCCATGCTGATGATGACCGGCACCGTGCGCACGTCGCACTCGATGAACCGGGTCGCGAGAATGGACTCGAAGTCGGTATTGCACCACTCCACACCCGCGGTCGCCGCCGCCGCACCCGCCTTCGCGGACGCATCGGGCGCCTTGTCCTTGGGGGCTGGGATCGACTTGCCGAAGCACACCTGACGGCCGTCCGCGTCCGGCTCGCTGCACTGCTCCACTGCATCCTTCGCCGCCGACGTCGGCCGCGACGACAGCGGCGTACCGGCCTGGCCCAGGGGCTTGGTCTGGTAGTAGTGCGGCTGCTGCGCGTCGAAGTGGTTCGGGTTGGGGCTCGCGTAGTTCGGCGTCGGCAGGGTGAGATCCACCGGCAGCTCCACCCGGAACTTCGCCCACGGAGACCACACCGTCTCATACAGCGAACCGTCGTAGGCGTTGGTGCGGAACACATAGTTCGTGTTCAGCGCCAGCTTGCCCGCCGGAACGTCAACCGTCGCCGTACCCCCCGAAGCCACATTGGGGGAGACGATGACGCCATAGGCGGAGTCGTTCAGCTTGACCTTGGTTACCGGCTTCCCGGCCGCGTCCGCGGTCCACACCTCGAACGTCAGATTGGCCTGATCCCCATCGGGGTCGGTCACCGTGTTCGTAAGCTGCACCTTTTGCGAGTTCACCCGCTGGAACCCGCCAGGCGCCGCGTTCCTCGACAGCGGCGCAGCCTTGGGCGTCTTACCCGAGGCCGGGCGCGCGCCCGCCGCCGCAGCGAACGCCTTCTCTGGACCGTGCACCTTCGGCGGTGCCGCATTGGGGTCGGGTTTTACGGCCGGAGCCGCGCCCGCCACTCCGCCGGCACTTAACAGCATCAGTGCCGCGGTGCCCACAGCGAGAGCGGCCTTCCTTCTGGTTCTCGACGTGCCGAACATGGCATGTCCCTTCTGGCCCCACCGCCCCTCAACCCGGACGGCAGGACATTGCTGGTTCGTGTCGCGCCGCCCCCTTTCCTACGCGCGCTGATGATCAGCCAGCAACGCCCCCAAGTCGGGAGGTTCTTCCTTATCCGGAGTTAACAGGCGTGACGCACAGCACGGTTGTACCGGCACGGGTAAAGGCTTGGGGGAGACGCCACACACCATCGCCACACTCCACCCTTCAACGCGCCCGAAAACGCTCCCCGCTCGCCCTGTCGGGCCGCCCGCCTACCAGCGCATTCCTACTGTTGTGCGGCAGGCCGCAGGACCAGTCATGGCCCGCGAAGTCCGTGAGGCGGTGGGGACGGACGTCAGCGTGCGGGCCAAGATGGAACAGCTACGCGTCAAGCTGGTCAGACTTGTCGATCCCGGCTTGCTGCGGAATCGCCCCGACGGCCGGTTCACCACGTGCCTGTGACCACCCGCCACGGACGGCTCCGGCCGCGCCTACCGCGACCCCGCCGGCCGCCGCTCCGGCCCCCGCTCCCGCACCCGCGGCCGGTGCCCGGGTACCGGCCGACGACCCGTAGGCACCGCCCGCCCGACCGATTCCCGCCCCCGCTCCGGCAGCGCCCGCTCCTGCTCCCGGGGTGGCGGTCGGCGCCGCGAGGGACGTGCTGGCCGAACGCATAGGCGCGGCCGGTGACCCGTGGGCCGCGCCCGCCGCGTCCGTGCCTGCGAGTTCGGATGCGAAGCGGGTATGGGTCCCGCTGACCGAGGGCCTGACCGTTCCTCGCGGCCTTGACCTCGGCAACCGGCCCCGCGCCCTGAAGCAGCTCAGGGTGCAGCCGGCGGCGCACTCCCAGATGGTCGCGATGGTCAAGGAGGTCCTGCCGGAGCGGGAAGCCGGGCTCCTGATCGGCTCACGCCCATGGCCGCTGCTCGCCGCTCGCATGCAGCAGCTCGGCGAACACCACGGCACCGACACCGTCGCCCAGTACCTGAACCGCTTCACCACCAACACCTCCTGGCAGGAAGCCACCGGCCCCGCCCTGGCCCGCCGCCTCATCGACGCGACCCTCACCTCCCTGACCGCCCCACCTGGTAGGCTTACCCCCGCCCGGCCCCGGGTCTCCGCGGCCGCCGCCCAATCCCGCTGCACCACCACACAGGCTGGCGCCGCGTCCGTCCGGCCAGCCCCGGCGGAGGCTGCGGTACCCGCCCTCGACGAGGTCATGCGCAAGCTCGGCGGAACGACCCGCCGGTGGCGCTTCGACCGGATGGCGACGGTCTGTTACCCCTCCAGCGGGCAGGTGACCTCCTCTTTCGCCGCTGTCGCCAAGTACTACGGAGTCGGCGTGGACATCTGCCCGCCCCGCCGCGGCAACCGCAAAGGGGTGGTGGAGAAGACCAACCACTCCGCCGCTCAACGCTGGTGGCGCACGGTCCCCGACGGGCTGACCGTCGTCCAGGCCCAGTCCGGCATTGCCGCAGTCGCCGTCTCGGCCCTCGTTGCCGGGGTGCTGATCCTGCTCCTCGTCAAGGCCGTACGGCGCGGCTTCTCTGCCTGGGCCGGACGGCGCCGTCGGCCGGAAGGCTGGGACATCCGATTCCTGGGCGGCCTGCATCACACCGAGTTCGAGGAGGCCGTGCGGGATCTGATGCGCCGTGATGGCGCCCGCGACGCCGTCCGCGTGGGCGGCGCTGGCGACAACGGGGCTGACGTCAAGGGGACCGACCCCGCAGGTCGGCGCTGGGTCATTCAGTGCAAGCACCGCCGCGACGGAGCTGCAGGGACTGCAGTTGGCACACCGGACCTCCATGTCCTCAACGGCACCGGACGCCCCGTGCACAGCGGCGATGTCGTCGTCCTCGTCACCAACGGGCGGTTCACTGCACCGGCCGTGGCCTTCGCCCGGAGCCAACGGCTGCACCTGGTCGACCGTGGACTCCTGGACCAGTGGGCCAGTGGGACGGCTCCCTTGTGGGAGCTCCTGCCGCACCTTCCGGGTCCGAGGCGCCGCCGTCCAACATTCCGGAGCGGCCCGCAGGCCCCACCCAGCGAGCCTTGAGAATGAGGAAGCGGGTTGTTGACCGCGGTCAACAACCCAGAGGGGTCGTGCCTCCGGCGAGGCCTCTTCGGGCCGGCCGTGGAGTTGTTGACCGCGGTCAACAACTCACTGGTCCCGCGACCGGGCTGAACTCTCTCGGACTCGGCCCCCGAAGTGTTGATCGCGGTCAACACTTCCGAAGGGGGACGCTGCTGACCTGTCGCAACGAAGTTAGTCGACCAGCTCGTGTTGACCTGCGCGGACTGGATTGAGTGAGACACGAGTGGGTCGGCGATTTGCCTGTGTGCGAGGTCGCTGTCCTTGGCGCTGAGGTTTGACGGCTCAGGCACTCGCCCGCGTGACCAGCCGCCGCGTCGGTAAGATGCGAGCGATCACGTGTGCGACAACGGCTCGTGTGTGCTCCAGGCCGGGGCGTGTAGGTTCGAATAAGGGGGAGCACTGTGGCTCTGGCAGAGCGGCCTTCGCTGGCGTGGGATGTCGCTGACCTGGTGGCTCAGCAGTTGCTAGTCGTGCCGAATCCCCTGGCCGCGTGGAACAGCGACACGTTCTGGGTCTCCGTGTGGGACTCGGACCCTGGCCAGGTCCTTGTCTCCCTGCATGTTCCGCGTGAGAGCGCCGATCCGTTCATCCAGTTGAAGATCGGGTTTGCGGTGTCCGAAGAAAGCCCCAAGCTCCAGGCCGACCGTATCGTCGCCGCCGTCCGGCGCCCGCACCCCCTGAACGGCGCCGTGGTCTGCGCGGGCTATCGAGAGTGCGCCGAAGCCTTCGGATATGACTGGCCGTCGTCGCTGGAAGAGTGAGTCACCAGCCACCGGTCAACTTCAGTGGCCAAGGACAGCTGCTTGACGAACCGCCTTCTTGTTTCAGCGGTCCCTGTCTCATCGAAGTTTGACCAGTATTACCAAAGGCTGACGAGGTGGCCTTCGTATCGGAGTTTGACCGCCGCCAGCTGTGGCGGTGTGGTCACGCTGATGCCTGGGTGTCCACCGTCGCCTCACGTTCGGCGAGGAAAGCGTCGAGGAGCTCGAACAGGACCTCGATGGCCCGCTGCTCGTCCTCGGGCGGCAGGTCCCAGATGTTCTCCCATCCTTGGGGAAGAGCGATGTGCAGGACCTGGCCCGGCCAGCCGTGGTTGCAGTCTCGGCCTCTGTGGGCGACCAGCCACTCGTGAAAGCCTGCGAGAGGGTCTGGACCGCCGTGGCGGTCGGCGTGCGTTGCGTAGCCGGCGAGGAAGACGGTCACCATGTCGAACGAGGTCTTGCCCACGACCATGCTTGGACGCCGACCCATGAAGGCGAAGAACTCGCGCTCGCTCATCTCCGACGGTTGCTTCATGTGCGAGAGCCTATTCCGCACCCAGGTTCTCAAAGGCCCTGCGCGCAGCGGAGGCCGGTCTCGACGTCGATCCGAAGGAGTCCGCGCGCTCCAGCGGGCGGATGTTGTTGAAAGTCAGTACCCGGTACGCGGAGGGCCGTGTCGGTGCTCTGTTGGACGAGGAAGACGTCAGCTCGGTGCCGGCGCCGGCGCACCATTTCGAGGCCGCGCGCCTGATGGGGGCGGTCATGGGCATCGCGGGCATCGCGGTGGGTGGGCCGATGTTGGGGCTTTCCGGGCCCATGACCGTGGCGGCATCAGTCCTGGTGGTGGCTGTCGTGTACCGGAACGCCGTGTTCACCGGCCTTGGGGTTCTGTCGTTCCTGTACCCCGTGGTCTTCCCGGGGAAGTAACGCGTAGGAACGCGCTGGGTGAGGTCGCGGTATCGCGTTGTCCGCTGCTGCTTCGACGGCCCGGCTCCACGGGTCACCCGGTACCCCCTGCGGGGAGAGCGCTGGAACAGCGGATGTGCGGAGCTGTACCGAGGGTCGGGGGAGGGCCGGGCTGCCCCAGCCCGAGGGGCGCGGTGAGGAGGCCTGGGGGCGCCCGAGGAGCCGCATCGGACGGCGGGGAGGGCCTTTCATCGGCCGAAGTGGCCGCATCGCCGGACGGGTTGCGGGCCCGCATCCTACGATCGCGGCATGACGATCGTCCGGGAGGCCCTCGCCCTGCGGTTTCTGTCACTGGAGCTCACCGGCCGCTGCCAGCTCACCTGCCCTGCCCTGCCCTGTGCTACGCCGGGTCGGGTCCGACGCGGGGCCACGGCGGCATGGGCGAGCAGGACTGGTTGCGGACGATCGACCAGGGCGTCGAGCTCGGCGTCGAGGAGGTCCAGTTGATCGGCGGGGAGCCGACCCTGAACCCCGGCTTCGCCGCGATCGCCCGGCACGCGCTGGACGCGGGCCTGCGAGTGCGGGTCTACAGCAACCTCGTCCGCCTGCGCGATGAGCACTGGGAGTTGTGTGAGCACCCCAGGATGCGGCTGGCCGCGACGTACCACAGCAGCATCGCGGCCGAGCACGACGAGGTCACGGGCCGCCGCGGCTCGCACAGCGCGACGCGTACCACATCGTCGAGGCGCTGCGGCGCGGCATCGCGTTGAAGGTCGCCGTCCTCGACTCCGGCGTTCCGGGGCGGGCCGAGCGGGCCCGCGCGAAGCTTGCTGCCCTCGGCGTCCGCGATATCCACGTTGGGAGGGTGCGGGCCGTCGGTAACGCAGCGGGCACCGGGCTGCCGTCGAGGTCCGAGCTGTGCGGGCGGTGCGGGGACCAGCGGGCGGCGGTCCCGCCGGACGGCGACATGGCGGTCTGCGAGATCGGACGCTTCCTGACCACGGGCAACGTCCAGGAAGCCGACTTGGCCTCGGTGCTGTCCGGCCCGCGGTGGGCCGAGGTGAGCGCGAGCGTCCCGCGGCATACGGGCCCGACGTCCTGCCACCCCGACTGCCAGCCGGCCAACCCCGACTCCTGCGACCCCGGCAAGAACACCCCCTGCGACCCGATGGGCTACGCCCCCGCGACCGATTCGCCGGTGGCCGCCGTGCCCGCGCTCGCCTGAAAGGGGAACCTGTTCATGAAGTGGACGCCGGTGGGCTGGGAGAAGCACGCGGTCCGGATGGCCGACGCGACGGTGCGGCCCGAGTCCCGCTGGCACGGGCCCCTGGCCACGGTCCCCCGGCACCTGCTCGTACCCCGCTGGTGGAGTGCCGGTGAGCGGAACGGTGCCTGGGTGTACGAGCTCCGCGACGGCGCCGATGACCCGCACGCGTGGATGAGCAGTGCCTACGACAAGGGCCTGAGCGTGATCACCCGGGTTGGCCCCCACCACGCCGACCACGCCGCCGACGGGGCGGTGGTCCCGGAGGCGTGGCCGACCTCGTCGGCGACGCTGCCGGCGCTGGTGGTGAAGATGTACCAGCACGCCGTCCTCGCCGACACCTCCCGCCTGTTGGTGACCTGCGGCAGCGGCTACGGGACCGCGCTGGCGTGCCGGCGGATCGGCGACGGCCACGTCACGAGCGTGGACGTCGACCCGTACCTCGTCGACGCCGCCCGGCGGCGCCTGGCTGCGGCCGGGAACCGGCCGCAGCTGGAAGTCTGCGACATCACCGGCGGCCTGCCCGGCGTCTACGACCGCATCGTCTCCACCGTCTCGGTCCCGGCCGTCCCGGCCTCCTGGCTGAAGGCGCTGGCCCCGGGCGGACGGATGGTGACGAACCTGTCGGGCACCGGTCTGCTCGTCGTCGCGGACAAGACCCCGGACGGCGGCGCCACCGGAAAGGTCGCTCCGGAGCCCGCCGGATTCATGAGCACCCGCCACGGCGACGACTACCCGCCCACGCCCGAGACCGCAGACCGGTGGGCCACCGCACGGACGGCCGACGGCGAGTCCGTCACCACCGGCCGCTACCCGGTGATGAGGGTCAACAGCACCTGGGACGTGCGCTCCACCCTGGAGCTGACCGTTCCCGGCATCGAGCACCGCATGGAGAGCGCCGCAGATGGCTCCCGCACCGCCTGCATGCTCCACCCGGAAGGATCCTGGGCCCGGGCCACGGCACCGACGGCCCGCGAACTGCCGACCGTCCACCAGGGCGGCCCGCGCCGACTGTGGGACGAACTGGACCGCATCCGCACCTGGCTCGTGACCGACGGAGATCTACCCATCTCGGGCGCAGCCGTACGCATCGACCCGGACGGCGCCTGCCACTTCAGCCGCAGCGGCTGGTCGGCGACCGTCAGCCCCCGATAGGCCACGCCCACGCGAGGCCACACCCGTCCTGCGAGCACCCCGCCGACCGGCCGCGCTCGCCACCCGCCGCGCCCCGAGCCGCCCACGGTGGGTCGGCCCGAGGCAGGCCGCTGCGCCGCCGGCCGGACGGGTGCCCCGGCCTGCCGGTGGTCTTACCTCCGGAGCTCGGCCTGTTCACGGCTGGTTGGGGCCGGCCCGGGTGCCGGGGCAGGTCGATTCGTGTGTCAAGGATGGACTCGGCCCGAGCTGCGAGTGTCTTGCGTCCGGGGGCCGCGCCCCCGACGGTCGGGCTGCGTCCCGCAGGGCCGTGGGGGACATCTGCTTCGAGCTCGTCGAGAGGGGCTTCGGCGCCGGCGACCTGGCGGCGAACGGAGGCATTCTCCTCGGCGTCGCGCTGATGGTCGCCCCAGCCGAGTGCGTCGGGGTCGGTGTGCCAGGGCCGGGAGGCTTGCCGAGGTACCGGCGGCCGTGCCCCCCGGAGCGTTCCCTTCCTGTTTCGTCTGCGCGGTATTGGACGGTCCGAGGGCACCGGCGGTCCCGGATGTGTGAGACGCCGTGGCGCATGCCCGGCTTCTCTCTTGCCCTGAACGGTGGTGCGGGGCCGACCGGAAGTTGGCCGGCCCCGCCTGTCAGGCGTCGGTGAAGTCGGCGATGATGTCGAGCGTCGACTCGACCGAGTTGAGTTGGGTGTTGAGGTGTCTGATCCACCGGCCCTTGGGTTGGAGGACGGCGTGCGGGGCGACGGTCCCGGTGACGAACCGGCGGATCTCGGTGAGCTTGCCGCGGATGACCGCGACCTCGTACGCCTGGAGCTCGACGGGGTCGGCACAGAACTTGTAGCCGTCCTTCAGGGTCCAGATCAGGGGCGGCCAGCCGCGTTCGGTGATGATGTCCCGCAGGCAGGCCAGGCCCGAGCGGGTCTGGTGGGGGGAGAGTTCGCTGGAGCTGACCAGCTGAGGGAAGGTCAGTCCCGCCGGACGGGCCTTGAAGAGCACGAACCGGACGGTGTCGGCGTGCCGCTCGGCGGCGGGGGATCTGCGCTCCGTGGCGCGGGGCATCGCCTATTCACCTTGCAGCAGTCGGGCCAGTTCGTTGTCGACGTCCACCTTGCCGGTGTCCACCGCGGTCTCGATCCAGTCCAGTGTCGCCCGGACTCTCGCGACGTTCTCGTGCACGATGGTGCGCTCGGCGTCGCCCAGTTGGCGGTCGCGCAGGCCCGGGACGACGCGGCCGGACGCCGCGACGAACGCGTGGCAGGCGGTGACCAGGTCTAGGAATTCCACCGACCGGTCGATGTTGCGGATCGCCGGGGCCACGGGGCTGGTCTCCTCGAACTGCTCGCGGGCCTGCCGGCCGTGGTCTGCCTGGGCCCGGTTGACCTGGTGGCGGGCGATGGTGTCGCTCATCGCCCGGTTGGCGATGTCCGGTCTGCGCAGAAGACCGGTGGTCACCTCGGCGGCGACGTGCTCGTCGCGGGTCAGTTCCTCGATGACCTTCACCTTGTCAGTCTTGGGTACGTGGGCGACGACCGAGGGGCGGCGCAGGAAGTCCGGGGCGACGGCCGCCGCGACCTTGTCCTCCCGGGTGAGTTCCTCCACCGCCCTCACCTTGTCCTCGTGCCGGACCTGGGCGACGACCGCCGGACGCCGCAGCAGGTCACCGGTGATGGTCGCGGCTACGCCCTCGTCCTGGGCGAGCGCGTGGATCGCACTGATCTTCTCCTGAGGGGTGATGGGTTTGACCACCTTCCTGCCGACCCTGCGGTTCGCCGCGTCCGGCGTCCAGCGCGACCTGCCCTCGGGTGGGTTGTGGATGGTGGCGAACCGTTCCTTGTCGTCGGTGACGGACGCCAGGATGCAGTGGACCGTGAAGGACACTTCCGCCACTCGCTGCGGCTTGGGCCACCTCGATGCCGTCCATCGGGCCTTGTCCACGGTCGCGTAGGACAATCCGATGTCCTCGGCCAGGCGAAACAAGGACTCCTTCACTGTGAACAGCGACTCGCTCCGCTCCGTACCGCCGTGCTCGCGCATCGGTTCGACTTCGAGTGCGAAGTCACCGACCGCGAACTGGACGCGGCTGGCGGTCTCCACCAGCTTCCTCAGCGCGGCCACGATCTCCGCGTACCGGCTCGCGCTGACTCTGCCGACCTTGTCGGCACGTTCGATCTCTGCAGTCATGGGCATCTCACCCTCAACTGCGGTCTGCGGCACGGTACTCAGGGCCGTGCCAGGACGCAGCCCGCCTCGCGATCGAGAATCGGACCGATAATCGTAAGATCGCAATGATTGATCTGAAATGACCGAAGTCTGATGGAAGATGCAACTCGGACGCCTTCGCGCTGCGGCCACTATGACCGTTCGACGAAGAATTCCTTTCAGATCCACCAGACCCTCGCGACCATCGCCGGGACCGGGGAGCGGTTGAACGGCCGTCCATCGGATGAGTGCGGGCATTGAGGAGATAGCGGTGCGCGGCCACTTCACCGCGTCGGGAGCCTGGTTGCGGCCAGCGTGGCCGGGACCTGCCCGGCGGCCTGGACGATCTTCAGCGGCGCAGCCGGCATGGGTGGCTCGAAGGTTGTGCGGGGCCCGCGACGAGTTCGTGGATCAGGGCGCTGACTCCCTCCTTGCCGATTGGGCCGCCGGCTTCCGTCGCCTGTGGGACCTCCTGCGCGCGCTTCCCCCGGCGGGCTGCCGAGAGGCTTCGTGAAGCGGGCACTCACCGTGGCGCAGCACCCGGTCGTTCAGGTGTCCTTCGTCGAGGTCTACGGATCAGGCACGTTGTCCAGAGCGTTGGCCTGCGGTGTGGGCAGCGTTTCCCGGCCATTCTTCGGGGGATGGCTGCGCAGGATCCGCGGCGGATCGGGTGGCGCGCGGCGAGTTGAGGTGGGGCAAGGGATGCCTTGGGAGGCTGTAGGGGGAGCCCGCTTTCGAGGCCTCTGCGGTTGGGTCGTTGCTCCGGGGCGTAGCGCCACGCACTTCGGTTAGGGCCTGGTCGATCGACTTGAAAGCGCTTGGCTGTCAGCTGAGTTGGTGGTTACTTTACTCAGCGTTCGAACGTTCGAATCAAGCTTTTGGCGTGGTCGGGGGCGTGCAGGCGCCGCACTGCCCCTCGTCCTACGCCGTCCTGTCGTTTTCCTTGTCCGGGATTGGATTGGCATGAGCCTGAGCAACCGCAGAACAGTACGAGGTGTCGTGGTCGGCGTCGCCCTCCTCGGTCTGGCCGGCATCACTCCCGCCTACGCGGAGGGCAGCTGGAGCTCCAACATCAGCGGATGGACCCGCGGTGACGAGTCACGCCGCTGGGACGACCGCAACTCCGATGGCGTCAGCACCTCCGTCGGCTTCGGTGGCTGCGTCACCGACAGTGCCAACGGATTCAACAACGCCACGCTGCAGCTGTGGAAGGACGTCTTCGGTCCGGACGAGGAGCAGGGCGTCCGGACGAACTACTGCAACAGTACCCACTGGGGCGACAAGGCCGCGGCGAAGTACTACTTCGAGCTGTGGGGGCTGGGATCCGGCCGCGTTCTGTCGGTGAACAGCGTCTACACCCAGTACTGATACACATCGAGTGACCGCCGCCTCAAGATGCCTGCAGGGCAGGTTTCTTGAGGCGGCACGCTCGCAGTGGACCATCTACCAGCCGCCCCGCACGGCGGGGGCGGCGGATTGCGCACCCTCATGGCTCTGGTATTCGACGGCGTAGCCTTCCGGTACACGCGGAGGAATGACGTGTTCGACGGGTTCGACCTGCGTCTGGACAGTCCTGCGACGGTCCTCCTGGGACCCAACGGCGCGGGCAAGTCGACGCTCATCGCGCTGGCTTCCTCGCAGCTGCGCCCCCGCGTGGGGAACCTGTCCTTCAAGGACCTCGATCCCGCCAGGCGTCGGGAGCGGGCGGCGTTCCGCCGTCAGGTCGCCTGGATTCCCCAGCAGGTGACGCCGATGCCCGGGCTGACCGTCCGCGAGCAGGTCGCCTACACGGGCTGGCTCAAGGGGATGTCCCGCGCCGCCGCCTGGCAGGCCTCCGAACGCGCACTCGCTCGCATGCAGCTGGGCAAGCTCGCCGACCGCAAGAGTCACCAGGTTTCCGGCGGCCAGCTCCGCCGTATGGGCATCGCGGGCGCCCTGACCCACCGCAGCGAGCTGATCCTCATGGACGAGCCGACCGCCGGCCTCGACCCGCAGCAGAGATCCGTGTTCCGCCGGCTCGTCGAGGAACTCACCGGGGACGTCCAGATCCTGGTCTCCACCCACCAGACCGAAGACCTCTTCGACCTCTACAGCCAGGTCGTCGTCCTGGACGAGGGCACCGTCCGCTTCCAAGGGACCACCGCACAGTTCCACCAGCTCGCCGACCACGGGGAATCACCCCGTGAACACGCGGAGAGCGCCTACGCCCGCCTCGTCGGCAAGGAGGCCTGAGATGCTGCTGCGCACCATCGTCCGGTCCTCCTCGGCCACCTGGCTGCTGCCCCTGCTCGCCCTGTTCGTCGTGACGGCCCTGGGCGACGACCTCACCAGCTGGGTCACCCCGCTCTACTGGCCCTCCGCGACCGGCACCGCGACGTTCGCCCAGCCCTTCATCGCCGCCGCGTGCGCGGCGGCCGGAGCCTGGGAAGGCGCCCGACTCCACCGGGGACGGGTCTTCGACCAGGGCCCCGTCCGCTCCCCGCTCGCCATCACCTTCCCCGCTCTCGCCCCCGTCGTCGTGATGGGCGTGATCGCCCTCCTCGTCGCGTTCGCCACCGCCGCGGCGGCCGCGGATCTCGGCCTCGGGATCCCGCACCTGGGCATCCTCGCCGTCTCGACGGCCATCCTCATCGCGAACACGCTCGCCGGCTGCGTCCTGGGACGCGTCCTGCCCGGTGTTCTCGCGGCCCCCCTTGCCCTGATCGTCGCCTTCATCGCCAACGCCTACCCGGCGTCCTGGTCCACCCGCTGGATCCGGCACATCGTGGCAAGCAGCCTCGACAACTGCTGCGCCGTCGACCAGGTCATCGACCCACGCGCGCTGTGGAGCGGCGCCGTCTTCGCGATCGCCGTCAGCTGCGCCGCCCTGGTCGTGATTCACTTCCGCGGCGTCCTCCCGGCGGTAGTGGCCGCGGCCGTCCTTGCGGTCTCGGGCGCCGGCATCGCCGGATACCTCGCCCGGGACATCGACTACGACCCTGTCGTCGCCCGCCCGACCACCGAACTGATCTGCGACGACGGCACGCCCAAAGTATGCCTGTGGCCGGAGCTGACCCCCCGGGCGGACATGATCACAACCGGAACCCGGGCGGTCACGGACCGCCTGTCCAAGGCCGGACTCACCATCGCACCGACCCTCACCATGGCCGCCGAACCCGGCCCCGGTGAGACCAAGCTCGGCATCCCCACGAAGCCCACCACCGGCGATCTCGCCGCGGGCGTGGCCTCCGGGTTCCTTCCCCGACCTCCCGCCTGCGCCCTCAACGGCGATCCCTATCCCGCGGGGGTCGCGCAAGGCCCGCTCGCAGCCTGGCTCTACGCCACCGCCAGTGGAGAGACCCGCATCGTCGAGGGGCGCTTCGACCCGCGCGACGTCGCCTTCGTCACCGAGAAGGTCCTCAGCCAGCCCAAGGACGTCCAGCTCGACTGGTACAAGCGCAACGCCGCCGCTATGGCCAACTGCACCGACAAGCCCCCGATCGCCCTCACCGCCGGGAACGGCCAGTGATCTGGTGGTGCAAGGCCCGCGCGGTCCCCGCCCTGGCGGCCACACTCCTCGCCACCATCGCCCTCGGACTCCTGATCGGAGACGCCCAGCTCCCCGTCCCCGCACTGACCGGAGCGTCCGGAGACTTCCTCATCGGACACCTGATCACGCTGGCACCGGCGATCGTCCTCCTCTACGGCATGGGCCGCGGCGACCTCGCCACCGAAACAGTCGCGAGCCGACCCCTGCGCACCTGGGACACCGCCCTCGCCGGAACCATCGGCCTCCTCGGCCTGAGCACCGCGGCGATCAGCCGCCTCACAGACACCGACGGCCTCACCATCGTCCTGGGACGCAACCTCGCCGGCTACACCGCCCTCGCCCTCTTCCTCCACCCCCTCCTCGGGCAGCGCCTCTCCACCTCGGCCCTCGCCTGCATCCCCCTCATCTGCGCCGCCACCGGCTGGGCAAGCAACGGCGACCCCGAACACTGGGCCTGGATCCTCCACCCCGCCGACTCCCTCCCCGCCCTGCTCCTCGTCACCGCCCTGCTTCCGGCGGGCATGGCGTTCGCACTGATGTGGCGCCGCCCGCCCCTGACCATCAGGGGCCTGTAGCACGCCACCCCCGGACCCGGCCTCCCAACAGGAGGCCGTCACACCCCATGAAGGAGAAACGTGCACCACATACGCAAGCGCGTCATCCACGGCGCCCTCGCCGCGGCCGTCCTGACCCTGACCGCCGGTATCACCCCCGCCCACGCCGAGGGCTACTTCACCTCCAGCCTCTCGGGCTACACCGACGGCGGTGAGTCCCGCCGCTGGACCGACAAGAACATCGATGCCACCAGCACCGCCGTCGCGCTGTGGGGCTGCAGCGGGTCGCCCCACATGTCGACCGGGTTCCGCCTCGAGGTCTGGAAGGACGTCTTCGGACCGGACGAGGGCAAAGGCTCCAAGCAGAACAGCTGCAACACCAACAACTGGGGCAGGCTTGCCTCCGGCACCTACTACTTCGAAACCCAACTGCCCGGCGGCTTCTCCGTGTCAGCGAGCGGCGTGCGCGTCGACTACTAGACACCAAGCCGATTCAGCGCACGGGGCGGGGGGGCGGACCCGCCCCATCGGGGGCCCCCCCCCGGGCGGCGCGGGGGGGGGGTATAAACAAAAACGAGCCCCCCGGCCCGCATAAAAAAGCGTTTTGGGGGATGGGGATGTAA
>NZ_JBHVPG010000010.1:0-38833 GCF_042887545.1 Streptomyces sp. NPDC057939 | reverse complement strand
GTCTGCGCGGGGGGTGCGCGTCTACTACTACCCACCACCCCGTTTCAGCGCCCGGGGCGGGCCCGCTAACCCACCGTGTCGCGCGCCCGCCCCGGTGCGACGAGGTGGTGGCCATCACCGGCTCATGTCTGTCCGGGTGCTGCTTGGGTTGGCGAGGTCGGACCGCGCCGACTTCTTGGTGACGCCCTCGCCTGAGGCTCACGTAGCGAAGCGGGGCCGCCGTTTCCAATGGAAACGGCGGCACGCGAAGTACGCTCCCCGCATCCTCGCCACGCTCGTCGGCAACACCGCGGTCCCGCCGTCCGTCCGGGTCCAGGCCTGCAAGACGGCCCTCGTCCACCTGTACTCCGCCCCGCGCCACCGTAACGACCAGATCATGCTTCTGCGCGCGCTCGTCGGCGCCATCGACGCGGACGGCGCCACGGTGGACGAGGCCGCCGAGCTCGCCCTGCGCCTGCTTCCCGGCACGGGGCCGGTCGGGACGCCGCAGCTGCTGAGGTCTCTGGTGGCGTCGCCGAAGGCCGGCCCCGACGTCATCGCCCGCGCCACGGGCGCCGCCGAGGCCTGGCTGGCCCGGCACCCCGGCGACCCGGCGGCGGCCTCCGTCCTCGAAGCCCTCGTCACCTCACCCCGCACGGGCCCGGAGCGGGTACGGCACCTCCGCGAGAACGCGGCTGGCTGCGTGGGTCAGAAGCAGGAACGGTTGTCGACGCATTCTGGGAACGACCACGGGTCGGCGATCGCGAAGATGTTGATGAGAAGTAGGAACAGCGGAGCCGCCGTAGGGGGCTGCGGGCTGGACCGCTGGGGGTTGTCCATGAGGGATGATCCCCTCATGGACAGAGTTGTTGATCTCGACGAGGTGGCTGTCGTTCTGGCTCAGCGGACGGCGGGCTGGACGTCGGCTGGTCTTGAAGTGGGCCGGGCGACGTGGAGGGATGCGGAGGCTTCCTGGCCTCAGCCACTGGAGACCGACAGGGCTCGGGTTCAGGGTCCGGACTCGGTTGGCGTGTTCATATCCGGTCCGGCGGAGGCCCTGCTGTCGGTTGTGCTGTTCCGTGGTGGCTGGGCCGATGTGGACTTCGTCGCTGACCTTGACGACGCCGGTTGCCTGCCGGCCTCGGGGATCACCTCGGCGTCAGACTTCGGGACCCGGATGGATCAGTGGGTCACTCGTGTCTTCGGGAGCCTCGACAGTGGTCGATGAGGGCTGCACCGGCTTGGCTCACCTGGCCGCTTGCTGTTCAGCGCGGGCGCGGGTGGTGGCGAGTCGGTAGGAGTCGGTGCCGGTCTCGATGATGTTGCCGCCGAAGGTGAGGCGGTCGACGATGGCCGCGCAGAGCCTGGGGTCGGTGAAGGTCTTGGTCCAGCCGGAGAACGACTCGTTCGAGGCGATGGCCACGCTGTTCTTCTCCTCGCGCTCGGTCAGGACCTGGAAGAGGAGCTCGGCGCCGCGCCGATCGAGTTCCATGTAGCCGAGTTCGTCGATGCACAAAAGATCAACGCGACCGTAGCGGGCGATGGTCTTGGTCAGCTGCTTGTCGTCGGCGGCCTCGACGAGTTCGTTGACCAGTTTGGTCGCCAGGACGTACTTGACCCGGTAGCCGGCCATCGCGGCTTCGGTGCCCAGGGCGATCAGCAGGTGGGACTTGCCAGTGCCGGAATCGCCGATCAGGCAGAGGGGCAGGCCCTTCTTGATCCATTCGCACTTGGCGAGGGTGTGGATCATGGCCGGGTCGAGGTTGGGGTTGGCGTCGAAGTCGAACTTGCGGAGCGACTTGTCGCGGGGGAACCCGGCGGCTTTGATGCGGCGTTCGGAGCGTCGGCGGGCCCGGTTGTCGCACTCGGCGAGGAGGAGTTCGGCGAGGAAGCCGAGGTAGGACATCTGCTCGCGTTCGGCTGTCTCGGCGAGCTCGGGGAACTGGGACCGGATGGTAGGCAGCCGCAGCATTCTGCATGCCTGGTCGACGGCGGTGGTGGCGGCCTGTTCGGTAAGTCCTCGCTGGCGTGGAAGGGACACGGCGTTCTCCTCTTCAGGGGGTGGTGGGGTCGGGTCGGCGGAGTCGCAGGAGCTGGTCGTAGTGGGCGACGGAGGGCAGAGGGCGCCTGTCGGGCGGCAGATGGGCCCGGACGGCGGCAGGCAGTGGAGCGAAACGGGGCTGGCTTCCAGGAGTGACTGGCTGCGGCGGGTCATCTGGCCCGGCGTCGGCGTCAGCTGCCTTGCGGGCTTCCAGTGCGACGGCGTCCGCGGTCAACGCGCCGGTCTTCAGCGCGGAGGCAAGGCCGGTGATCAGGTGCTCGTGGGGCAGGTGGCGGCTCAGGAGGAGGACTTCGATGAGGGCCCGGGTGCCCTCGCGTTCGCCGTGGGCCTTCACGGCGGCTTGCCACCAGGCGTCATGGATGGGGGTGAACCGGCCGGCGGCGCGAGCCTGGTCGAGGGCGGTGGCGCCGGGCAGAGCACCCGGTTTCCGGACCAGAGCCTCAAGGTAGTGGTGAAGTTCGAGGCGGGTGGCGCCGCGGGCGATGAGCCGTTCGTGCCGGGCGACTTCCTCACGTCCGTCGTAAACCACCAGCTCGGAGGCGTGGAGCATGACCCGGACGGTCCGCCCGATCAGCCGGACCGGCACCGAGTAGCGGTTCATCCGGACACAGATCTGGCTGTAGCGGTCGACCCGCGGGGTGGAGAGCCGCCCGGTCTCGAACGGCTCCTCCGGCAGGGGCACCAGCAACGGCTGCTCGGCCGTGAAGTACTCGCCGATCGTGCGGGGACGGGACCGGATGCGGCGGGCGTCATCCTCATGGTCCCAGCGGTCGATCATCGCGTTGAGCTCGGCGAGCGTGTCCACTTCCGGGACAGGAACAAGGTGGTTGCGGCGGAACCAGCCGATCTGGCCCTCGACGCCGCCCTTCTCGTGGGCACCGCGGATTCCGGGCTGGCAGTAGAAGGCTTCCAGTCCGTAATGCGAACGGAAGGCGGTCCAGCGCTCGGCTTCCACCCGGCGGCGTGAAAGGCCCAGCACCTGAGCAACGGCGGCCCTAAGGTTGTCGTAGCGGACACTCCCGGTCGGCACTCCGCCCAGCACGTTGAGAGCATGGACGTGGCCTTCGAAGAACGCCTCCTGGCCCGCAGAGGCGAAGATGCGATGGACGGCCTTGCCCGAGTACGACAGCCGGAACGCGAACAGGTAACAGGTCACCAGCTCGCCGGCCAGCTTCACCGTGACGTCCCCGAAGTCGACCTCTGCCTCGGCACCAGGCTTGTGGGTCTGCGGGACGAACGCGTCCACGACTCCCTTGCCGGCCTGAAGGCGGATCTCTGGCCGGCGATCGGCGACGTAGCCGCGGACCATCTGGTAGGAGATATCGACGGCGTCATGCTCATCCAGCAGCCGGTCGTAGATCCGCTTGACGGTGTGCCGCTGCTTCCGCGGCGCGGTCAGGTCCGCTGTGAGGATGGCATCGATAACCGGCTTGTAGGGGTCCAGCCGCGTCCCCCGCGGACGCATCTTCTTCCGCGGTTCCGGCAACGAGGAGGCCAAAGCCCTCTGCACGGTCTCGTAGCCGACGCCGTACTTCCGCTTGAGAGCACGCACCGACATGCCGGTCCTGGCGTCACGGCGGATCGCCGCGTACAGATCGACCTTGGACTTCGGCAGCACCCCGGCCCCCTTGTCGTGCAGAGCACAACCATGGTCCCGAAGCAAGCACCGAGGTGTTCCCAAAACTCGGCAACATCACTCTCCCGTGGAACCGGGCGTTCCCGCTGCTGAGCATCAGACGTTCCTGGAACTCACCTACAAAGCCAGGTGCCCGCAATCACATCGGCCGGGTCCTTTGCCATAAGCGGTCCGCTTGGAATCCGTCTGACCGACCGACTGGGAAGCCGCTGACCGGCCGGGAAGCCAGGACTTGCAAAAAGACACGCCGGGTGCGGAACGATGCCGTGCGGGAATGCCGGGTGGCTCCCGGTTGTGGACCATGGCATCGAGACCGGATTTATTCATGACTAGCCGCACGTTCGGTTGTTCTCCATCGTTGGTTCATCGTGACCGATGCGACTCTTCCCACCGGCAATGTCAGGCCACTGCGGCCGGCGAAGGCCGTTCCCGTCTGCCACCTGTGCCCGGCCGACGACCCGTCCCCGTCCGATCCGACGTTCACCGTCACCCTGCGACCCGGCTTCGGCCCCGCCCGCCGGGTGAGGTTGTGCGAGCACTGCCATAGGGGCAGGCCCGGCCGGCAACACGATGAACTCGGCCCCATCGATATCGCCTGGCGGGCCCTGGATCACGACGCCTCCCGCCTGCTCACCGCCTACGAGCAAGGCCTTTGGGTTCCGTCGGGTGGGGAGGTGGAGTTCGCCGCGGGGCTGGCGCGGATGGCGTGGACCGAGGAGTCGATGCGCACGGCCGTGCGTGACGCCTGCAATCTCGTCTACGCCGGTCGCCTGCTGCGGGCCTTGGACAACAACGCGATCATCGTCCTGCGCCACGTGCCCGCGGACGACCCGGCACTGCACGCCCTGCGCCGTCTGGTGCATGTCGTGGCCACGGGTGGGGAGGCGCCTTGGGGCCACCCGTCGGGCGCGGCCTGACCTCGGGACCATCGACACCAGGGTGGAAGGGGCCGGGGTGGTGACGGTCGGGTGAGGCGTTCTGCGCCTGCGCGCAGGCGTCGCGCCCTCTACCTGACGGTCCGGCTCTGGCGGGGGATGAGGGCGTGGGCGGGGTGGGCCAACGAACGGTCCGTGGGTGCCGGTGAGGTCCGGTGGGCTGATGACCTGGGTGACCTGCGGACGGGTGCCGAGGTCGAGCCGTACTTTCGGTTGCCGTTCGTTGTTGGGCAGCGGTGACTGACGCGACTCTCCCACCGGCAATGTCAGGCCACTGCGGCCGGCGAAGGCTGCTCCTGTCTGCCATCTGTGCCTGGCCGACGACCCGTCCGGGCCCGATCCGACGGTCACCGGCCCACTCCGACTCTCCGTCGGCAGTCGGGTCGTCGCTCGATTAGTCGCCCTCGGAAGGCGGCCGTCGCCTGCCCCGCCAAGAATGTCTTTGCACCCGGAGGAAGCGGGGGCCGGAGGAGGAGTTATGGCCGACAGCGGCTTCAAGGACAACGGCGGAGAGCTGCCCGTCTACGCGAACGTCAAGCTCCTGGTGGAGGATGACGACGAGCCTGAAATCGTGGAGAAGAAATTTACGGTATCGGGATCTCTCCTTCATCAACTCGGCTTGTGGTTTCCGCTGGATCTGACTTATCTGCAGCATGACCTGGAGATGACCTCGAGGACGAGGAAAATCCGGCGCATGCGATTTGTGGATACGGCCGATGGAACACCCATTGCCACGCTGACGAACATCACGGTCGCTGCCACCAAGGGGGTGGACCCGGAAAATGGCAGGCCCTGGGTCTATCTCGGAATCGACTACTACCTGACATCTCACGGGTACCGCACCAGTGAAGGGCCCGGGTTGCCGGGACCGTTGGTGGTATTCCTGAGTTTCCGGAACTCTGCCGACGGAATCGTCTGGGTGAGAAAGGTCGAGAGAACCGAACTCAGGTGCGGCCACAACAATCATCACGTCTTCTACACCGACGTTGATCGGCATGTGGTGGGCTGGTTCGACCACTGGAGAAAACTTACCTGGGACGGATGGGGCACCGTCGATCAGTGCTGAGTCGCCGACCCGGACGGGTCGTGCGTCCCCGGTCGCCCTCACTGGTGACGACGAGCATGGTCTGCCCGTCCGCGAGGCGTCCCGATGTCGAGACCGCGACGGGCTTTGTCGTCCCGCCAGCTCGTCAACGGCGGCTCCACCAGAGCCCACCCGGCATCGAATGCGGCCTTACCCGCGAGGTCCTGCTCCAGCTCCCGCTCGGCTACGACCTCCTCTTCAAACACCCCCAGCACCTCTGAGCCCGGTCCACCTGACCTATAGGCCGTATCGTTTGAATCATCGGGCCGAGCCGGAGTCCGCTGCGGTGTCGGCGTCAGACGTTGCCGAACGGTTCGGGGTAGATGAATTCGCCTTGTACGGACGGATCGTAGGCGGCCAGGGTGCGGATCTGGAACAGGTGCTCCCAGGCCAGTTCCTCGCCGACGATTCCGAAGTCAGTGCTCGGTCGGAAGCCGAACCGCCCATAGAAGTCGGGGTCACCGAGGACAACGACCATCGGGGCGTCAAGGGCGTCTGCCGCAGCGAGAGTGGCGTGGACCAGGGCGGTTCCACAGCCGCGCCGGCGATGCTCGCCGTTAACACCGAGCAGGCTGAGATTGGGGACTCGGACGGTTCCGATTCGGCCCCAGGTGCAGAGAGCGTGGCCGATGATCGCGCCATCCACGTCCTCGGCCACCAGCGAGAGCGCTGGTATCCAGTGTTCACCCCTCCGCAATGCGTCCCGCAGCATCACCTCCACCGGTTCCTCCTCGTACGGCTTGTGGGAGGAAGCGATGGTCACCGCACGGACAGCGGCCAGGTCGGCGGGGGCTTCCCGTCTGATCAGCATCTGGGCAGTGTGCCCCTCCAGTCGGCCTGGCGTGTGTGTGGGGGCCTCAGAGATATCGCCTCACCTCGCGGACCAGAGGAAGATGCCCGCGATGTGGAGCCCGGCGAGGTAGACGGTGGCGGGCCCTGCTTGCGAGTGTCCCGGCGGACCGGCCGTGGCCTAGACCTGTGCGCGCCTGGCGTCGCGCCGTCGTGCCATGTGGCGGAGCAGCGCCCAGATTGCGGTGGCGTTGACGAGGGCGCTGAGCGGGATCGCACCGTGGAAGCCGGCTTCGGACCACATGTCGAGCTTGCTGTCGATGGACGTGTCGGGTGCCGCCCAGTCCGCCGGGAGTGGGTCCGACTCCGAGGGGTAGTCCGTGGGCAGCTTGGTGGGAGGGTGCGGGCCTTCGTGGATGGGCCCCTCGACCGGGGCCGGTTCGTCCAGGGCGGCCGCGGCGGGTCCGAAGGTGCTCAGCAGGATGAGGCTGACCGGCGCGGTGGCCAGGATCGGCCAGACTCCGAAGAACCCGATGTCCCCGGTCCGGCTGATGACCGCGACGTAGACCAGCATCGCGACCATCATCGCCAGGTATCCGCCGGGCACCCACATCTCGGGCTTCGACCAGCGCCGCACCATCACGTTCCCCGTCCTGTTCCGCTTCGTTCGTTCTGTTGCCAGTCTCGAAGCCGGCGGGGCTCGCCACCTGAGTACGCCTACTCATCCTGGTCGGCTCTACGTACCTGGTCGGAGCCGTGTACGGCGATCAAGTCCGGTATACCGCGCGATGTATCCCCCATCTCCGGAACCCGACTCCCGGAGGACTCCGCTCGCACCACGACGGTGTGAGCGGCACCGCGGGGTGGTGGCCGAGCAGACGCGGGCAGGGGGCTTCTTTCCGGGGGTTGTCAGGCGGTGGTGCGGTGTGGGGCTGAGGCCGCCTTGGCTACAGCGAGGCAGGCCACGCCGCAGGCGAGTTCGTGGGCGGGGGTGGTGCTTCTCGCGAGTACAGACCGCCCCCATCGCCTGGAGACGAGCGCACTCGCGGTGCCGCTTCCGCTGCCTGGCCGCGGAGCACCTTGAGGTGTCGGCCACGGGCCCGCCCGCCGGCACCCGCCACGCACAACCGAGACCTCAGGGCACTGGTCAGCGGCTGCGTCCGCCGCTGCCGGCGCGCGAACGCGGCGCGGACCTGACCTGGTGGGCCGCCTTTCCAGGAACGCGAAAGGATCCATGGAATCAACCCGACCCCGTTCCCGCTCTCACGCCTCGGACTGCTCATTCGCGTACTACGCGACCCGGAGGGAATCCGTCGCTGCGTCGTTACGGCCCCGTCGGGGCGCCACGGACCGGGCTTGGGGTGGAGCGGTCCGGGCCCGGGGGAGGGCGGTGTCTCCTCGTTCGGTGGCCTTAGCGAGAACTTCCCGGACTTGGGCTCGTTGCCCACGCATGGAGCTGATTCGCATCGCCGTCGTAGGTTCCGTTGCCGCGCTGCTCCTGGCCGCGTATGCCGCCGACCATGTCGACCCGCCGGTCCACGTGTCCTCAGGCGCCTCGCAGCACACCGCTGTCAAGGCGGTCGGTCCGTACGGGGACGAGGAGCCCGCTTTCAACCACATGGATTTCCTCTTCTGAGTAAGCTGGCGCGACCTGCGTCGGAGCGGGGGACCCGCAGCCACGAAGTCTCACGGGTCTTGGGTCGATGGCACGGACGGTCGAGCGGTTGGACGTTCCCGTCCGGGTCCGTCTCACCGACCAGCCCCCTCATCTTATGGTGGGGGCTTTCGTGTTTCCGCAGGTCAGGTCGCCAGTGTCGCATTCGGGTTGCTTCGGCTTGCGAACCGCGAACCGGTTGGCGCACGGAAGATCCCGCTGAGGCCTGGTGCCGGCCAAGACCGCCATCGGGATGGAGCTCTGCCCGGCCTGCCGGCCTGGACGACACGCTCCTTCTGGCGCGGCCGTCACGGAGGAGCGGTCGCAATCCCCTGTCCGGCCGGTCCTGCGCTCGGAGCCCGAAGTGGGAGGGCGAAAAGCTTCTGGTGCACGGCGTGTCCCCTGAGCAGCCCAGGACCGTGGGTCCCCTCCCGAGGGAAGGCAGGCCGGTGTTACTTCCTGGGGCGGGTTCGGGTTCAGCGTCCTTTGGTGGTGCGGGCTTCCTCGATGGTGTGGGTGACGGGGAAGAGGGGGAGGGCCTGGGTGAGTTCGAGGACTCGGTGTAGGGAGGTGGGCAGGGGGCCGACGAGGATCAGGTCGCTGCCGCGGCGGAGGCGGAACATCTCGTTGAGCATGGAGGAATCGGCGAAGGTGATGCGGCTGACGTCGAGGACGATGCGTTGGATCGCGGGGTCGGTGAGGGCCGCGGTGCCGGCTTCGTGGACGGGTCCCAGGGTTCGCTGGTCGAACTCGCCCGCGCAGACGATGACGCGTATCGCGTCGTTCTGGTCGGGCAGCGCGAGGACCTGCTGCTCTCCCCGCTCGCGTGCGTCGTTGTGGCTGGTGTGGCCGTGGATGCCGGCTTGTTTGAGGGTGTGGACGATGGTCCAGGCGAGGTCGTCGGGGTTCGGCTTGTTCGGGTGGATCGCGGCCAGGTAGGAGGTGATCAGGGCGGCGATCGCCTTGGCTATTTCTGCGTCGCTCATGTGCCCTGCTGTCGTGTGCCGTGCCCGAGCCTGCGGGGGCCGGGGGAGGGGTGGGGTTGGGGGTCAGGTCAGGCGTTGGAGGGTGGTGATGGTCTTCCCGCCCTGTGGGTGGGGGGTGATGTCGATGTGGTCGGTCAGGCGTTGGATGAGGGGCCAGCCGTATCCGCCGGGGCGTCCGTGGGCGGTGGGGTGGGGGACGGGGTGGTGGGGGTTCGCGTCGCTGACGGTCAGGCGGAGTATGTTCCCGGTGAGGGTGGCGTGGAAGGCGGTGATGCCGCCGCCGTGGCGGATCGCGTTGGTGACGAGTTCCGAGGTCACCAGGAGCGCGTCGACGGCCGCGTCGCAGTCTAGGTCGCTGTTCGCGGCTTGGAGCAGCCCGGTGACCTGGCGGCGGGCCGTCGCCGAGGTGGTCGCGGCCGGCCGGGCATCGTCGTGATGCTGTTCGGGGCCTGGGGCGTGGTGGGCTGCCGCGGGCGGGTTCATGTTGTTTCGCCTGCCCTGGAGTGAGGGATCGCACACCGAACCGGTTGCGGTGGGAGGGTCAGCATGTCATTGCCTGCTGCACGTTGTCGGCCCATCGGAAGACAGGCCCGGTACTGGTGACCTCGAACAACTGGTTGACGGCGGCCTGTACGGGCCCGGCGAGAACCAGGATGTTCCCGGCCGCGGTGTGGGCCTGGCGGGCGGTGAGGAGGGCGTGGAGTGCGGAGGAGTCCGCGAAGGCCACCATCGACAGGTCGACCACGGTGCGGGAACATCCGCTGTCCGCGGTGGCCGCGGTCAGTGCGCGGGCCAGGGCGGGGCTGCTGTCGTCATCCAGGTCACCGCGCACGCGGATCACGATCACGCCATCGGGCGTGATCTCGCCGACCATCACGGTGTCTGTGTCTTCTCTGTCTCCGATCATGCCTGCCATCCTCGTACACACGCCCACCTGTTGGGCATGCCGGTCGCCCCTGTGCCCGGGACGGTGGCCGCCGGCTGCGACGCGCCGGTGCGACCTGGCACAACGGTTGCGGGCGCGTTGAAGGCCGGATGCCGTGGCGGTCGAGGTGACGGCTCTCACTTCCGGCTCACTCAGGCGTGAAGGAGCTGTGTGCGTGGGGTGCGTGGCAGGGGCGGGAAGGTGCTGTGAGAGGTGAGCGGTTGCCAGAACGGCGACCGATGGAGGATGGTTGCCCGGAGGCAACCAATCCCCGAGAGCCTATGAGGTGAGGGGTTCGCACAGCGGGCCCTCAACGATTTGCCGAATCCCACCCAGGAAGCCGCCACCGCGGTGCGCGTGCCGTGGAATGAGGCCCCCTACCCCGTCCTCGTCGCCGACACCCGCGCAACTGTGGTGTTCGCCAACGAGATCGCCGGTCTGCTGTTCCCCGACGCCCGCCCCGGCGCCCCGATGCCGGACGTTGTGCCGACATGGCTGTCCGACGCCCACGCCCGCCGCCTGCTCCCACCGCCCGATGCGCCGTCGGAGACCGACGCCGCTATCGCGGTCGACGGAATGGTGGAGGGCCCGGTCGGGGACCGCTCCTACGAAGCCCATCCGACAGTCCGCCAGGACGGCACCGTGGTGTGGTGGCTGGTCGACGACACCGACCACCGCCTGGCCCGCGACTCGCTGCGGATCGAGCGGGAACGCACCGCGTTCCTGGGGCAGGCCTCGAACCTGCTGCTCTCCTCGCTGAACCTGGAACGGTGCATGGACGTGACCGCGCAGATGGCCGCCGAGCACCTGGCCGACGCCGCTCTGGTCATCTCTCCCGCCCATGGCCATGACCTGCCGATCGTTTCCTGCCTGCGCGGCGGGACGCCGGTCTCCTCGCGGGTGACCGCGCTCGCCGAGGAGGTACCCGGGCTTGCCGAGGCCCTGCAGGGGTTCCCGCCGGTGCCGTCCCGCTGGATCGATCCAACGAGCGCTCCTTCCTGGCTGATCCCCGACGGGTTCGGAGCCGTGGGCTCGATCGTGATCACCCCGCTGCCCGGGCACGGCATCCCCGCCGGTGCCCTGGTCCTGCTGCGCCGTGCCGGCGGTGGCGGCTTCAGCGAGGAGGAAGAGGTCTTCGCGCGTCTGTTCGCCTCCAGGGCTGGGGCGGCGATGTCGGCGGCCCGCCTGTACGCGGAGCAGGCGTCGATCAGCGAAACGCTGATGCGGGACCTGCTCCCGCCATTCCTGCACCAGGTGTCGGGGGTCCAGTACGCGGGGGGCTACCGGGCCTCCCAGAATCACGAGCGGATCGGCGGGGACTTCTACGACGTCCACCCCGCCGCCGTCGAAGGCGACGCCTCCCTCGTCGTGTTGGGCGACGTGTGCGGCAAGGGACTGGAGGCGGCGGTGATGACGGGCAAGATCCGCAACACCCTCCACGCCCTGCTCCCCATGGCCGATGACCACGAGCGGATGCTGAACCTCCTCAACACCGCCCTCCTCAGCACCCACAATGCCCGCTTCGCGACCATGGTCCTCGCCTCGGCGGTACGCGAGGGCGGCGCGGTGAAGCTGCGGCTGACCAGCGCCGGCCACCCCGCACCGCTGATCGTGCGCGGGAACGGAACCGTTGAGGAGGCGGCGACGCAGGGCACGTTGGTGGGAGCCCTGCCGGCGGTGACCGCCGAAACGGTGGAGGTGACGCTCGCGCCGGGTGAGACATGCGTCCTGTACACGGACGGGATCACCGAGGCCCGCGGGGGACCGTTGGGTGGCGTGATGTTCGGTGAGGCCCGGCTCCAGCGGGTTCTTGCCGAGTGCGCCGGGATGCCGGCGGAAGCGGTGGTGGAACGCGTGCAGATGCTCGCCTCCGAGTGGGTTGGCACCGGCGCCCACGACGACATGGCCGTCGTGGTGATCACCGCACCGAAGACCAACCACCTCAGCGCGGTGGGTGGGCACACGAGAGGCAGGTTCACAGCGTGAGCACGCAAGAAGCCACCGGCAGTCCGCTCATAGCCCTGGTGGACAGGCTATGGGCGGCGGTCCTGGCCGGCGACGAACGAGCCGCGACGGCCGTGGTCCGCGCGGCTCTGGACGACGGCATGGACCCCGAGAGCGTCCTGCTGGATGTCATCGCCCGGGTGCAGAGCCGCGTCGGTGAGGAGTGGGCCGCCAACACGATCACCGTCGCGCAGGAACATGTCGCGACCGCGATCAACGAACGCGCCATCGCCGTCGTCGCCGAACACGACGCCTCCCGCACCGAGCCGTCGCGCGGGCGGGTTGTGGTGGCGTGCGTGGACGGCGAATGGCATGGCCTGCCGGCCCGGCTGCTCACCGAGGTCCTGAGGCTGCGCGGGTGGCACGTGGACCACCTCGGCGCCCACGTCCCCACCCCGCACCTCATCGCGCACATCCACCGCACCGGACCGGACGTCGTCGCTCTCTCCAGCTCGATCCCGACCCGGTTGCCGACCGCGCACGCCACCATCACCGCCTGCCAGGCCGCCGGCACACCCGTCCTGGTGGGAGGCGCCGCCTTCGGCCCGGACGGCCAGTACGCGCGCCTGCTCGGCGCCGACGCCTGGGCACCGGACGCGCGTGCGGCCGCCGACCGGCTGGAGCGCCACCCGTTGCCGCGACCGCAGCCCGACCACCAGCCGATCGACGACCTGCCCCACCTCGCCGACCAGGAGTACACGATGGTCGCCCGGACCCGTCCCCAGCTCGTACGGACGGTCTTCACCGGCCTGGAGGACAAGTACCCGGCCATGCGCGGCTACGACGAGGCACAGCGTGAACGGACCGCGGAGGACCTGGCGCATATCGTGGAATTCCTCGGCGTCGCCCTCTACACCGGCGACGAAGCCCTCTTCTCCCGCTTCCTGCTGTGGACCGCGGGCATCCTCGAAGCCCGCGGCGTACCCGCCAGGAGCCTGCCACCCGCCCTGGACGTCCTGGGCCGGGAGCTGAAGGACTTCCCCCGCGCGATCGACATCCTCCACCAGGCCACCAAACGGCTCACCGACGCGCCGGCGACCGTCGGCGGCACCCGATGACCCCGATACCCGGGCCGCTGCGCCTGATCCGCACCGACATGGTCGATGCCGTGCGGATCGAGCTGCACGGCGATTTCGACCACCGGGACGCGGACGACCTCCTCGACACCGTCACCGCCGTACTCGCCGAACCCGGCCGCCCGCGCGAGGTGCGCGTGGACTTCATGGGCGTGACCACCGTCGACTCCTCCGGCCTGTCCGTCCTGTTGATGGCCCGCCGGATCGCGGATGCCGCAGGGGTTCGGCTGAGTCTGGACAACCGTTCTCGGGAGTTGGAGCGGATGCTCAGGGTCACCGGCACCCTGGACCACTTCACCCGCCACAACGAGGACAGCCGATCGGTGTCTTCCACCGAGCAGGAGCCCGATGGCGGCCCGCCCGACCCCGTCACGGTCGCCGCCGCCCGGCCGAAGGCCACCACCTGACCGACTCGCGGGCCACAGCCCGCACGAGGGAACACAGATGCCCACACCGGCCCTCGGGCCCCACAACAGCGACTTGACGCGATCGGTCGGCGACATCGCCGAACTCCTCGACGTCCTCTACGAAAACACCCGCCACACCACCACGACGTCCCCCGTGTCCGCGACACAACTACGCCTGATGTGCCTCGTCGACCGCCGACCCGGCCTGCGCATGCGGACCCTGGCCCAACTCCTCGGCGCGGCCGGCCCCTCCCTCACCCGACTCTGCGACCGCCTCGAAGCCGCCGGATATATGCGACGCCACCCCTGCCCCGGCGACGGCCGCGAGATCACCCTGCGCCTCACCACCGCCGGCCACCAGCACCTCGCCGAGATAGGCGAAGCCCGCGAACGACGCCTCGACCTCGCCCTCGACGCCATGACCGCCGCCGGGCGGCATGCGCTCGCACAAGGCATCGAAGGCCTCCGTCATGGCCTGACCACCACCGCGGGCCTCCCCGCGCGGGAGAACCAGCCCGCCGCCTGACCAGCAGGCATCAGCGAGCTGCTGGTGCCCAGGGCGGCTGTGAGCCATGTCCTTCATCTGGATGTTCCCGAGCACCTTCGTTGGGTTCGGTTCCTTGTTGAGGGGTTCCGAGCGGCTCGGGGACGCGCGGCTGGTGGTGGGCGGGATCGGCCGCGACACCCTGTTGCCTCGCCCGGCCCTCGCGGGGCTGGAGAACGAGGGAGCGGATCACCGGACGGGCACGTACCTCTCGTACGACGGCAATGCTCCGGCCTCGGTGGAGGAGTTCGCGCAGCTGGACCGCGTGGGCGGTCGGCCGATGCCGCCGCGCAAGCTCGTGAGCGAAGGCTTCACGGACAAGCTGGGCGAGGGCGACTTCGAGGACCACGTCGTCGGCGCTGCGAACCCCGAGGGCGCACTGATCACCAAGGAGCTCGGCACCTGCCTCCTGGAGCGACTCGCCCACTGAGCCGGCATCCCCACAACCCCTGGCCCTGGATTCCCGCCGCGCGAGAGCCTCAGGGCCGGAACTGTGTCCGGGGCGGGCTTGTCCCCCTCACGGGAAGTCCGTCCCGCAGGGTGCTTGGCGTTGACCGGTCCACCGCGCCCGGCAGGCCGGCGCCGGGCCGCGGGGCGGGGCTTGGCCGGAGGGTGTCGTGGCGTGCGGAGGAGTCGATCACGCACGGGTGGGTGGGGCAGCGGCAGCACCGGTGTTCGTACGGTGTGCCCGGCGGTGGGTGTCCGGGCAGGGCCTCACCGCCGGGGATGCCGCACGGGGTGCGGGGGAGCTCCCGTGTGACAGCGGGGCAACGGTGCGGGGACCCGGGTGGTCACGGCCGGCCCGTGCTCGCATTGACGTTCGTGATGCGGGGTCCGCCCGGCTGGTCTCGTATGTGAGACGCCACAGTGTCCAGGTGTCGTGGGTGCGGTGGTCGCTGGGCGGTCAGCGTAGGACCTGCACCGTGTAGAGCGCGCCGACGCCGGTGGCCAGGGTGGCGAGCAGGAGGCGCAGGGCGGTTTCGGGTAGGCGGGGTTGGAGGTGTGCGCCGAGGTATCCGCCGAGGAGTCCGCCGGCCCCGCAGGACAGGCCCAGGAGCCAGTCGGGGGCGACGTCGCCCGTGGTGGTGAGGGAGAGCAGCGCGTAGGTGGCCGCGCCGACGATGGAGGTCACGAAGGTGGAGGCCAGGGCGGCGGGGGCGACGGTGGCGACCGGGGTTCCGCGACCGACGAGGATCGGGCCGAGGAGGGATCCGCCTCCGATGCCGTAGATGCCGCCGACGATCCCGACGGCCAGGGCCAGCGTCCTGGTCGCACGTGCCGAGGGAGGCCGCGGCTCACGGTTCGGCGCCGGGCGCACGGTCCGCAGTCCCAGCCACAGCCCGAGTGGCAGCAGGAGCAGCGCGACGAGCAGGCGGAAGACGCGCGGGCCGGGTACGGCGAAGACCCGGATCAGGGCGCCGAGCACGACGCCCGGCAGGGTACCGGCGATCAGCAGACGGGTCAGGGGCCCTCCGAGACGACCGGCCCGCCAGTATCGAAGGAGGGCCCCGGGGCCGGCCACGACGTTGTAGAGGAGATTCGTCGGTGTCACCGCGGGGCTCGGAACGCCCAGGAGACTGACCTGCACGGGCAACAGGAAGACCGCTCCGGAAACACCCACGGGCGCGGTGGCAACCGAGATCAAGAGCCCGGCGACGAAACCGAGCAACCCCATCGACCACTCCACGACAGCCCCCAAAACGGTCCTCTTCCGGAATCCGGAGAAGGCTCCGGATCAGGCGCCTCCCGTTCTCGTGAACATCGACCCCGCCCCGATCCAACCCCTTACCGAGAGGCCGAACAACTGCCGTCCAAAAGCGGGTTCTGGCTCGCGCGTCCGGGACGGCGCCGGGCGGCCTGACCGAGCGACGTGTGCGGGGAAGCTCCCGTGTGAGAGTGGGGCAGCGGTGTGGGAAATGGCGGATGGTCAGTTGGCCCGGGCTCCTGTTGACGTCCATGACCGCGGGCCCCGATGGTATTTCGGGGGCGGTCACCCGTTCGCCTCGCCGGGAGCGCGGCCTGGGTGATCGTGTGGGACGGTGCGGTGGGAACCAGTCAATGGCAGCCCGCACGCAGGGCCCGGCCGATGCCCGTAGTCACATCGGCCGGGTCCTTTGCCATGCGCGGACCCCAGTGGGGCTTGCGTGACCGGCCGATGAACAGGGACTCGTGCCGACAACGCCGTGCCACGGCCGATGCCGTGCGGGAACGCCCGGCAGCGTTCTGTGGTGGACCACGGCGATCCAAACCGGCCTTTTTCACGGAAGGCCGCACGTTTGCCTGTTGTCCGTCGTTGGGCAATCGTGACCGACGCGACATTCTCCAACGACAACGTCCGGCCGTTAAGGCCGGCGACGGCCGCTGCCGTCTGCCATCTGTGCCCGGCCGACGACCCGTCCCCGTCCGATCCGACGTGCACCGTCATCCTGCGACCTGCTGTCGGCCCGATCCGTCATGTCGGCTTGTGCGGGCATTGCCGGTCGGGCAGGCCCGGCCGCAAGCAGGATGAACTCGGCCCGGCCGACATTGCCTGGCGCGCCCTGGACCACGACGCCACCAACCTGCTCACCGCATACGAGCAGGGTCTTTGGGTTCCGTCGGAAGGTGAGGCGGAGTTTGCGGCGGGGCTGGCGCGGATGGTGTGGAGCGAGCACTCGATGCGCGCGGCCGTGCGCGACGCCGACAACATCGTCTACGCGGGTCGTCTGCTGCGGGCCTTGGACAACAACGCGATCATCGTCCTGCGCCACGTCCCGGCGGACGACCTCGCGCTGCACTCGCTGCGCCGCTTGATCGACGTCTTGGCCACAGGCGGGGATCCGGGCTGGGGTGGATATCCGTCGGGCGCCGCCTGACCTCGGGAGCATCGTCTCGTGGTGGATGGGGCGGAGTGGTGGTCGGTGAGGCGTTGGCCGTGGTTAGGGTGCCCCGTCCTCTACTTGACTGTCCGGCACTCGTCGGGGGTGTGGGTGTCGGTGGGGTTGGTGAGGGTGAAGAGTTCGCGGGTGCCGGTGAGGTCGAGGACGTGGATGACCTTCTTGCCGGCTCCGTGGAGTTCGAGGTTCCAGCCTTCGGTCTGTGCGCGTCGGCGGAGCACGATGAGGGTGGTCAGGCCGGTGGAGTCGATGAAGGTCATGTTGGTGAGGTCCATGACCAGGGTGCGGCCGGTGAGGTCCAGCTTGCTGGTGGCATGGGTGACCTGGGCGCGGGTGTCGAGGTCGAGTTCTCCGGCGACGCTGATGACGGTCCGGTCGCCGAATGTGGCGACATCAACATGGAAGGTGGTCATGGGGCGGCCGCCGTTTCGGAGGGTTGAAGCCCATCACGGTCGGCTCCCCGATGATGCGGGGCGGAGGAGGCCGTCAGGCGCACGACATACGGGTCGCGCAAAGCCGAGCGAGACCACCCGAACCCGTCGGCCGCTCACCTTGAGGGCGAGCCAGGGGTACGGGGTCTCCCACCAGACCAGGCTGGTTGTGCTTCGAGCCTTGCACGCCTGGGAGGAAAGCACCAGCACACCTGGTGAGCCCAGGCCCCGCGCCACTCAAGCGGCGCCTACCACCTCGACAGCATCCACCGCGCCCACGCCTTCGACGACGTCTTCGTGAGTGACTCCCGAACTCATCGACATGGATCATGGAACATGCCCACGCGCTTCGCGACCCGAATGTCGCCGAGGGATGGTTCATAACCGCTCCCGGATTCGGGCCCGGTCCGGCGGCTGCCGCACATCCCACTGATGGCCCGCTTCGGCCGGCGGAGCCCCCAGCTTTTCGTCCTCGGCCGCCATGATGTGGCGGGCCGGCTGCACAGGGTCGCCCCGCCGGGGGGACTCGTCATCCGTCCGTCACCGTCGCGCGGTGGCGGAGGCCGGGGCCCGTGTCGCCGTGTGAGGGGAGCGTCGATCAGGGTAGGCGCCCCCGGAGAGGAGCCGCGGCTCGGACCGCGTCCGGCTGGTCGAGCCCCGACGCCCGAAGCACGATATGCCTCCATCCCTGGACGGACGTGGCCAGGATGGCGGTGGTGAGGTACGAATCATGAAAGCTGCCGTGTACGAAGGACCGCGGACGGTGACGGTCAAGGAGGTTCCCGACGCGAGGATCGAGCACCCCTGCGACATTCTGGTGAAGATCACCACCACGAACATCTGCGGCTCCGACCTCCACATGTACGAAGGTCGCACATCGTTCGAGACAGGCCGGACCCTGGGTCATGAGAACCTCGGCCAGGTCGTCGAGGTCGGCAAGGCCGTCAGCAAGGTTCAGGTCGGCGACTGGGTGGTGCTGCCCTTCAACATCGCCTGTGGCTTTTGCAAACAATGCGAGCAGGGCCTCACGAACTACTGCCTGACCATGCAGCCCAAGCCGGACATGGCCGGCGCCGCCTACGGCTTCGCCGAGATGGGCCCCTACCAGGGCGGCCAGGCCGAACTTCTGCGCGTCCCGTACGGGGACTTCAACGCCCTACGGCTCGGCGAGGACGCAGGCGAGCGGCAACTCGACTACGTGATGCTCGCCGACATCTTCCCCACCGGCTACCACGCCACCGAAATGGCCGGAGTCAAGCCGGGGGATCAGACCATCGTCTACGGCGCGGGCCCGGTCGGCCTCATGGCCGCTTACTCCGCACTCCTCAAGGGCGCCGGCCGCGTCTGGGTCGCCGACCACCACAACGACCGCCTCCGCCTCGCCGAGGACATCGGCGCCATCCCCATCAACACCGCCGAGCAGAACCCGGCCGAGGTGGTCAAGGAAGCCACCCTGGGGCTCGGCGCGGACAACGGCTGCGAATGCGTCGGCTACCAGGCCCACGACCCCCAGGGCAACGAGGACGCGGCCCTGACCATGAACGGGCTCATCGACTCGGTCAGATTCACCGGTGGCATCGGCGTGGTCGGCGTGTTCCTGCCCGAGGACCCCGGCGGCGCCGAAGCCCAGGGCGAACTGGAAGCCCAGGGGAAGGTGCCCCTCGACTTCGGGATGCTCTGGTTCAAGGGCCAGAAGGTCGGCACCGGCCAGGCCCCCGTCAAACGCTACAACCGGGCCCTGCGCGACCTCATCGCCGGCGGCAAGGCAGAACCGAGTTTCCTGGTCTCCCACGAACTGGGCCTGGACGAGGCCCCTTCGGCGTACGAGCACTTCGACAACCGCGACGACGGCTGGACCAAAGTCGTCCTCCACCCCGACAACAACGGAAACGGCTCCGGTACGCGAGCCACCCGCACCGGGCACCACTCCAAGGCCGGCGCCCACCGCACCGTGGAGGAACTCCGCCACGAAGCCAAGGAACGCGGCATCGAAGGTCGCTCACACATGAACAAGCACCAGCTGGAACAGGCACTCGAACACTGAAGGACGGACGCGACCGCCGCGCCCGCACTGGCCGACCGCCGGCCGAGTAGGGACAGAACACCGAGAGCTGAGCTCCATCGGTTTCGAGGAGACCTGCGGTGACGGAACGCTACAGCCCCGACCGGCTTGAGGGGGTGCCCCCGCGGGGGCACCCCCTCAAGCCGGTCGGGGCCGGAGGACCGCTCCCGGCGCGGGCGTGTGCCTGGCCCGTGAACAGGAGGATCTGGTGGGCACGCGGACGGTCAGGAGGCCGGAAGGTCCCTCAGGGCGGCCTCGGCCTCGGCGGCGTGTTGGGCGGCGGCTTCTGCGGCCTTCTGTGCCTGGGCCGCGTGTTCGGCGGCGGCATGTGCGGTGGCACGGGCCTTGGCCGCGTACTCGGCTGGGGTCTGTGCCTGGGAGGTTTCCTGGGCGGCCTGCTGGGCGGTCTTCGCCGATCCGTAGGCGTCCCCGAGTGCGGAGAGCCCACACGGGACGCGCCACTGCGCCCACCTCCCTCGATCACTTCCACGTCCTGCTCATGGCGCCTACCCGCCCCGCGGCATCCGATGGCACGAATGACCACCGGGCGGCGGGTACGCGCGTCGTCCGGTGGATCCGTTCGTGGGCGGTAAGCGCAAGGAACGGGGGCAGGGGCGCGGGAGGGGAAAGTCTCCCCGGGTACGGCCGGGCGCGCGTCCCGGCCGGCGGAACAGGAAGGACGCCTTATGTCGAAGGTCGAGGAGTCCGTCGAGGTCGACGTCCCCGTGCGTACGGCTTACAACCAGTGGACCCAGTTCGAGTCGTTCCCCCACTTCATGGAGGGCGTGGAGCGGATCGACCAGCTCACCCCCACCCTGACGCACTGGGTGACGAAGTTCGGTGGGGTGGACCGGGAGTTCGACGCCCAGATCACCGAGCAGATGCCCGACGAGCGCGTCGCCTGGACCACGGTCGATGGCGAGGTGAAGCAGGCCGGTGTGGTCACCTTCCACCATCTCGCCGACAACAAGTCGAAGGTGATGCTGCAGCTCGACTACGACCCCGAGGGCTTCGCCGAGAACCTGGGTGACAAGCTCGGGTTCGTGAAGCGGCAGATCACCGGCGACCTGAAGCGGTTCAAGGAATACATCGAGGAGCGGGGCACCGAGACGGGTTCCTGGCGCGGCGAGGTCTGAGCCTCTCGCACCTTCGCGTCTGCGGCGCTTGTACGACCCGGCGGTGGAGTCCGGCAGCCGCCGGGTGCCGGCGACGGGGAGGGAACGGCCGACCGCACGCGGAACAAGGCCCCACCCCCGTGACGGTCACGACGGGCGCGGACCGGCCGTTGGCGGCGAGGTCAGTGGGCCGGTGCCGTTCGGTCGGGGGTGGCGAGGTCGCGGGCCTGGTGGGCGCGTTCCTCGATGAGCCGTCGGAACCCAGCGAGCGCGTAGCGTTCCCCGGTGGCCGCGTGGCGGCCGGGAATCCTGGCGAGGTCGGCCATGACCTGTTGGGGTTGGGCCCGCCACCCCGTCACCCGGACCCGTAGTCCTCGGCATTCCGCCCGGTGGTGCAGGTCCAGTAGATGCAGCAGCCCCTCACGGTTCATCGACGTCACGCGGCGCAGGTCGAGCATGAGGGCTCGCTCGAAGCCGGTGATCTGTTCCAGTACCCGGCCCAACGGCGTGCCAGCGCTCTCGTCGAGCACCCCGTCGACGCCGGCCAGGAGGGTTCGGTCGTGGTGCTGAACACGAACAGTGATCAAATCAGGCCTTCCGTCACCGGGAAAGCCGTTTCCCCCGGTACATCATCCTGGCGGCAAGGTCGCATGCCGCGGTTTCGTGACGCGCTGGTAGGCCGCACCGGTTCCCCGCCGACAGGCGGATGGCCGCACGGTCGAGCAGGACGAGGGCCTCGCCCCACACGTCGGTCCTCGGGCCGGGCCGTGCCCAAGCTCTCGGACCCCCGGCTGCACCGTGGACGCCACGGGTGCGTGACCGGGGGCTCAGGTCTGGACGCGCAGGACCTCGACCTGACCGACGGGTTCGGTGAATGGCGCGGTGCCGTTCCGGGCGTCTGGGAGCCGCTGACGTGATGGTGGTGGGCACCTGCACAGTGGGGGAGGAGCAGGTACCCACCGGGTGACGGCCGGGGCCGCTCACCGGCCGGCCGTCCTGTCCAGGGTAGGACGGGGCCGCCGCGGCGGTCAGTCGAGAATGCCGAGCGCGGTATCGGGCCGGCAGTGCGGGCAGGCGGGGATGCCTTCGGAAAGGGCCCGCCGGGCGACGTCGAGCGGCACCGGCTTGCACCGAGTGCGGGTGTCCCAGCATTGCCCGGTGTGCACGCGGACGGCCGGGCGGATGCCGATCCCGTGCTCGATCAGCCACTCCGGAGGCGGCGGAGCCGGCCGACGCTCACCCTCGGCGGCAATCATCCGCTCCTCGGTGTCTATCCAGTCCCGGGTGCGCTGGAGGTCTCTGACCTGGACTTTTTCCAAGAAGCGGAGCATGTCCAGCCGCGACGTCGTGGGCGGGTGGGCGTGCACGTCAAGTCCCGTACTGCGCCGCCCGCGCGCTGCGACAGGACGTGCACAAGGGATTCTCCGGGGCTTCCAGGCTGTGCGGATGGAGTTTCCGCAGCTCAGTAGCGGTCGGGAGCACTGTAGTCGATGCAACACATGTGGTGCACGGGGCCTACTGATCCTCGTCGTCCTCGACGGCCGGCTCGCCCGCCCGGCGCTGGACGATGTCCTTCACCGCTCCTTGCAGGGAGCGCAGCAGCTCCCGCTCGGCGGCTTCCGCTCTGAGTGGACGTTAAGTCCGATCTTCCCCGGTTCATGGTCGCTCGATCGTGGTACTGATCGCTGCGCGGGCCGCCTGGTGGGCATGTCCATGTTCGGATGTGGACGTGAAGAGAGAGTCGTCATCCACGGCGTCCTGTTGGACATCGACGTCGAGGTCGTCCGCCGCAACCCTGCCGACCAGGGCAAAGGCTTCGTCCCGCAACCGAAGCGGTGGATCGTGGAGCAGGTCAACGGCACGTTGATGTTGCACCGGCGTCTTGCCCGCGAGTAAGACCACCGGCCCGACACCTCCGCCTCGCGCGTCTACTGGGCCTCGATCGCGAACGTGGCCCGCCGCCTCACCACACCGAGTCCGGCCTGGCGCGACACCCTCAGGCTGGCCGCATGAACATCATCGAGCTCCTGGCAGACCTCCGGACCCAGCACGACGAGGCCACGGCCCGGGCCGGTGAACTACGCGACCAGATAGAGCACTTGACCGCCGCCCTGGCCGAGACCGAAGCCCGACTTGAGGACCTGGCCACCACCCGGAAGGTCATCGCCGAACTCGCACCGGCCGCAGAAGACTCCGAACCGCCCAAGACGGGCGGTTCCACCACCGCGCCGCCGCCTGGCGCGAGTTCCTTGGCGCGGGGAGGTCGTGTCCTGCCCCCGCCTCCAGGAGTAGGACACTCGGGCGGATGAGTGTCCTACTTTCCGGCATGGTGACGGCTAGATCCGCGTGCCGTCCTCCCAGGTCGTCTGCCCGCTCGCCGGCGCGTAGCCGGTCTGGGAGCCCCTGAAGCCGGGGTACACCCGGTTCTGCTCGCCGACCGACGCCGCGGTGTACCCGTACGCGTGCGGGTCGAACAGTGCGACCAGGAACCTCATCTTCTCGTCCTTGGGGGCCGAGTCCTGGAACGAGTGACTGCCGGCGTCACAGGTCAGAACCGGCCCCCGCCGTTCACACTTGCCGAAGTCGATGTACTGGGCGACTTCGGCGATCCGGGGCGGGCCCATCATCTCCGCCAGCGCGGCATGGGCGGGGCCTTGCAGCCGGGCGAGCTTCGCCTTGGTCTCCTCGCAGACCTCCAGCGCGTCCTTGAACACCTGCTCGGAGGGGATGTAGAGCCCGCCCGTCCAGTTCTTGCCGATCTTGTGACGGCGTTGTTCGCCCAGGATGTCGTCGAGGTCCCCGTTGTCGCTGTTGCCCTGGACGCGGGAATCGTATTTCTCGGGAACCTGGATGTACGCCGCCAGACCCCAGTTGGTCATCGTGCGCTCGCGGCTGAAGGTGGTCTTCTTCTGCTGGTCGGCGTACTCCTGACAGCCACGATCGCGGGCTTCCTCGAAGCCCATGAGGGCTCCCGAGCCCTCCGCCCACTCGCCTTGAAGCAGTAGAACCGGCATGCCGTCCTCCAGAGCTGACTACGTTGCGTGCTGAGCCTAGGGCTTTCTGTAGTCGCGCGCGGGGGGAGGGCTGTCGGATCAGCCCATGCGCGTGTCGAACCAGTCGAGCAGTTGCTCGGGGCGTTCGGGCAAGTAGGTGTAGCCGTCCCAGCGGCGGGTGCTGCCCTCGATCCAGCAGAGTTCCTCGTCGGCGACGGGGATCGCGTCGAAGATCGCCTGTGTGTCCTCGGGCCGGGTGAGTACGTCGTCGCGGACCTGGGTGATGAAGGTGGGCACCCGGCAGCTCTTCGCGTACTCGACGGGCGACACCTGGTCGATGGTGAAGCTGGTGACCAGCTGGAACGCCCGGTCGAAGTCGTCGATCCGGTCCGCGATGCCCATCGCGCCCAGGGCCTGTCCATCCATCACGCGCAGGGAGACCGGCTGCGGGGTTGACCAGGCAGCGGACGTTCGCTCTGACCGAGTACGGCCGTCGGCTGGGCGCGCCGCCCGGAGCACTCAGACGGTGATCGAAATGACGTGGCATCGCAGTCGAGTGGCCGCGAACGCCGTGTGGAGATGCGTCAGCTCTTCTGGTTGAGGGCGCGGGTCAGGTCGCGGTTGGCTGCTCGGGCGGCTTCAAGTTCGGCTTGACGCTCCTCCAGCGCACGGGTCAGCTCAACGTTGCTCTGTTGGAGCCTGGTGATCTGGCTGTTCAGCTCGGCGACGCTGGCGGGTGGTCCGAGACCGGAGGCTCGCCAGATCTCTTCGCCGAGCGCCTTCGACAGGCGTTCTTCGAGTTGCTGGACGCGGGCGGCCAAGCGGGCGCTGCGGGCACCTGCGTTGGCGAGATCGGCTTGAAGCGGCGGCCCGGTCCCGGCCGAACCGAAGGTTCCGCAGCCAGTGATCGGCTACGGGGACGATCTCCAGATCGTCATCGAGGACCGTCCAGTACTTCTGCCCGAACGGCATCACCACGGGGAACGCCCGCATCAGCAGCTCCTACATCGAGTCGTGCAACAACCCGCCGCAGAGCCACAACCCCCGAGAACGAGTCCCAGGAGCTCAACGAACCCACCTCACCCCACGTCACACCACAGCTGATCCACCCCAAGAGAAAAGGGATTCGCCGGCGCTCCGTACCGCGCGGTGGGAGCGTGGCTTCTCTGCACTACGCCGACTTGATGGGAGGGAGGGGTGAGTGCTCCCCGTTTCCCGCTGCGGCGAGGGAACGACCGTAGCGGCGGTGTGGGTGAGCTCCCCGTTCTTCCTGGTGCGCACTGTGTGCTCCCAAATGTGGACAGAGATGACCTGAATTCGAGGGCGATCTCCTTCTGAACAGGCGCTTCACCACGAGCCCGGAGCCTTTCCCTGCACGGTTGCTTCAGGCTGGCTGGAGGGCTGGCTGGAAGGCTGCCAACATCGGTTCGGCCAGCCTCAGCAATCCGATCGGAACCGGGTCTGTGGGGCGCAGGCGCTGTTGTGCGCCATCCCAACTACGCTCTCTGGAGGCTTTCCTGTGCTTACGCCCGACGCGCCGAGTACGCCAGCGGTTGACGAGCCTGCGGTGGCAGCGCCGTGCGTGCTGGCGCCGGCTGAGGCGGCAGTGCTCATTAGCTTGATCTTGTCCGTCACTCTGCTGACGTGGTCCGGTCGGCCCATCCCGGCTGTCCTGACGGCGCTGTGCGCAGGGGCTGCGGCCATGCTGGTTCCGCTGAGGGGCATCTGTCTGGCCGCGCGCTCCGGATCGGGCTCGCAGAGGTGACTGACCGCCGACCCGCCCGCTACGACATCATCCAGGCCATCCAGGACCAGGCTGATCACCCCTTGATGAGCTTGATCTGGTTCGGTGAGCAGGCTGAGCCGGATGCTGGCCCTGTGGACCCCGGTGACACCCACCTCGTCTACTGGCTGGGCCGACTCAGGTCTGCCGCGGGACTCAGCTACGAGCAGATGTCTCGCGCGAGCCGCAAGCGGGGCATGCACATCAGCACCAGCACGTTTCGTCGCGCTGGGGCAGGCGTGGGCTGGATGTCCGAGCGCACGGCGGTCGCCTTCGCCGAAGTCTGCGGTGGTTCGTCAGGAGACGCGCGGAAGTATTGGTCTCAAGCACGAAAGGACCGGGCTCTTATCTCCATACACGGCTCCAGGGGGCGCAGCCCTAGGGCTGTTCGTACCAGAGGGCAGCTCGCTGCTGAACTGCGGCGCATTCATGCCCGAGCTGGTGCTCCGACCCTTCGCCAACTTGAAGCCCGCGGCGGCAGAGATCACCGTGGCAGACACAGGTTGCCACGTACCGGAGTGGCGCTTGCATTGCGGGCACGGGGGACGCGTCTGCCTTCCGTTTCCCTGCTGTGCGCGTTCCTGGATGTATGCGGCGTCGGTGACTCAGAGACGAGAAGGTGGGTGGCCGTTCGACACCGCCTGGCACTGGCAAAGAAGCTGTCGTCCGCCACCCCCGAAGAGTGCAGTTAACAGGTCACCGGGCGCATGGTCCGGTCTGGCTGGGTGACCAGGTGGCTACCTGAGGTCTGGCGGGGGCGGGGGCTGCGGGGGTGGTCATCGTCTGCTCCTGGCTGGTACGAAGGACATCACTCCTATTAGATCTCATGTTCGAATCCATGGGCGAGTGCGGCGCGGTGGGTCTCACGCGGACGGGCGAGGGGTCCTGTGCCACCGAAGCTGTGACCTGCCGACGTTGGCTCCGTTCTTACCGGTGAGGCCCTCGGGCATCCACGCCTTCAGTAGGAAGCAGATCCCATGAGTTTCGTCCTGACTGTCCGTCGCCGACCGGCCTTGAGTTGCGTGATTGCTCTGGCCGCGGCTGTTTTGCCTGCCCTGACTACGCCTGCCGGCGCCCATGTCCTTGCCGACACGTCCTTCACCGCGGCCAAGGTCGGCGAGTTCACCTCGCCCGATATTCCGGCCGGCTACACCGTCACCATCGTCGCCGGCGGCGGCGGCGGGGGCGGGGGTGCTCGCGGCGTCATCGGCTACAGCTCAGGTGGAGGAGGCGGTGGTGGTGGCACGGTCACCTGCGAGGTGCGCAGATTCCGGGGCGGCACCATCACCGGCTTCGTCGCCGGTGGGGGTGTCACCGGCGGAAATGACGCCCTTCATCCTGGGCAGGAAACGCCGGGTGGGCCGGGTGGCGAGGGCCGTGATGCGGCCACCACGGGCGGGGGTGGTCAGGACAGTGGCGAGGCCGGCAAGGGCGGCGATGGCGCGGTCCCGGGTGCGGCCACCGGCTCCGACACCGGTCTGGGGGGCGCCGGTGGGAGCCGGGGTGGTGCCGGCGGTGGTGGTGGCGGCGCCACCATCGTGGACGGATTCGTCACGGCCGGTGGTGGCGGCGGAGGGGGTGGTGGCGCCCGCAGGATGACGGTGAACGGTCAGGGCGGCAAGGGGGGAGGGGGCAAGCCTGTCGACCGCGCGTGCGGTACCAGCATCATCGACCGCGGGGGTGACGGCGCCCAGGGCACCGACGACGGTGGCAAGGGCGGCAGCGGTTCCAAGGGCGTTGCGGGCGCCGGTGGCGCGGGCCGGGACAAAGAGGAAGGAGGCAACGCCTACAAGACTGGCGGTGCCGGAAAGGTGACGATCAGCTGGCAGGCCCCGTAGCCGCTCCTGCCGGTTCCCGGCGGCGCAAGTCCGCGCTGAGCGCCGCGGTTGAGCGTCCCGGCCGACCATGGCGCTCGGTCACACGGATGGCATCGGGTCACTCTGACCGGGCGACGTCGGGGGAGCCCCGGCGGTGGGTGTCCGGGCAGGGCCCCACCGCCGGGAGGCCGTACGGGGGTGCGGGGGACACCGGCCGCACGGCAGGCGGGAAACGGCAGCGGTCCCGCAAAGGTCACGGGCGGGCCGGCGGCCGGGCGGCTTCGCGTTCATGGCGGCTCGGCGTCATCCGTGCGCCACAGCCGCGATGCGGCGCCACCCGGGCCGTGGGACGGTGCGGGTGGGAACCGGTGATGATGACGAGCATCCCGCACAGGACCCGGCCGGCGCGCCCCGCAGCTACGCCGGCCGGGTTCTCCCACGAGCGGGGTCCGACCGGCCCCCGCGTCCCGGTTCCGGCCTGCGGGCCGCCGGGGGCTCGGTCCCGTATGCGTGTGGGAGGGGCGGGCAGGATGGTGTTGCGGCCGCCGGTGGAGCCGATGTTGGCGCAGGCCGCCGAGGCGATCCCGCCCGTAAGCCCGCGCGCGACCGCGGTGGCCTATGAGCAGAAGTTCGACGGTCACCGGATGCTGGTGTTCACCCCGGACGGTCCCGGGGGCCGGGTGTTGCTCCAGACCCGCCGCGGCTCCCTGATCCAGGACGCGTTCCCCGATCTGGTCGCGGCGGCCGAGCGGCTCCCGCACGGCCTGGTCCTCGATGGCGAAGTGGTCGTCTGGGATCCGGAAGTCGAAGCGCTGTCGTTCGAGGGGTTGCAGCGTAGGGCCGCCGCCCGCGCCCGCACCGCCCCCGCGCTGGCCGCCCGTCTGCCCGCCCACTACGTCGCCTTCGACCTCCTTCAACAGGACGGCGTCGAGCTGCTGACGTTGCCCCAGGGTGAGCGGCGCCGGCGTCTTGAGGTGCTGTTCGCGGCCCGCGCGTTGACCGCCCCGTGGGCGCTGTGCCCGATGACCACCGACGTCGCCAAGGCGCATGAGTGGTTGGAGACTTGGACGGATGTGTCCGGCGTCGAGGGCTTGGTCGTCAAGGGCGTGACGGGCCGGTACCTGCCCGGCTCCCGAGGCTGGACGAAGGTGCGCAGGCGTGACACCACCGAGGCGATCATCGGCGCGATCACGGGCACGCTCGTCCGCCCGCAGCTGCTGGTCCTCGGCCGCCACGACACGGCGGGTCGGCTGCGGACGGTCGGCCGCACGGTGATCCTGCGCCCGGACCAGGCCCGCCACGTCGCCGAGCACTTGACCCCGGCCGACCCCGAACACCCGTGGGCCGGCGCCCGCTTCGCCGCCGCCTGGGGGCGCCGTGACGTTCTCGACGTGGTGGTGGTGCGCCCCGTCCTGGTGGCGGAGATCAGCGCCGACCGCTCCGTCGACCACGGCGGCGTGTTCCGCCACCCGGTGAGGTTGACGCGGCTGCGCCTGGATATGGGTGTCGATGACGTGCCCCGGTTCGGGGCGGGGCCGGCCGCGGCCGCTGGATGAAAGGTGAGCGCCCGACCTCAAGGAGGATGGGCCGAGGGCAGGACGTCGTTCAAGCCCTGCTTGCGGGTGCCCCGGGCGGGCCGGCCGTGGCTAGACCAGCGCGCTCCTGGCGTTGTGCCGTCGTGCCATGTGGCGGAGCAGGGCCCAGATCGCGGTGGCGTTGACGAGGGCGCTGATCAGGACCGCACCGTGGAAGCCGGCTTCGGACCACATGTCGAGCTTGGTGTCGATGGACGTATCGGGTGCCACCCAGTCCGCCGGGAGCGGGGCCGACTCCGAGGGGTAGTCCGTGGGCAGCTTGATGGGCGGGTGCGGGCCTTCGTGGATGGGCCCCTCGACCGGGGCCGGCTCGTCCAGGGCGGCCGCGGCGGGTCCGAAGGTGCTCAGCAGGAGGAGGCTGACCGGCGCGGTGGCCAGGATCGGCCAGACTCCGAAGAACCCGATGTCCCCGGTCCGGCTGACGACCGCGACGTAGACCAGCATCGCGACCACCAGCACCAGGTACCCCCCGGGCACCCACATCTCGGGCTTCGACCAGCGCCACACCATCACGTTCCCCGTCCCATTCCGCTTCGTTCGTTCTGCTGCCAGTCTCGAAGCAGGCCGGGCTCGCCACCTGAGTACGCCTACTCATCCTGGTCGGCTCCACGTACCTGGTCAGAGCCGTGCACGGCGATCAAGCCTGGGACACCGCGCGACGTATGCCCCACCTCCGGCACCCGACTCCCGGAGGACTCCGCGCGCACCACGACGGTGCGAGCGGCACCGCGGGAGCGTGCGACCGGTTGCTCGCCGTTGTCGGGCGGCGGGACGGCGGCGTGTTTTGTGGTGTGTGCCCGGCGGTGGTCGGTGGGGGTGGTCCTCACCGCCGGATGGCCGCGCGGGGTGCGGGGGAAGCGTCCGTGCGGCATGCGGGGCAACGGCGCGGGGCCGCGGTTGGTTACGGGCGGCTCGGGGCTGTGTTGACGTTCGTGGCCGTGCGGTCCGCCGGCGGGCACTGTCTCCCGGGGTGTCCGGGGATGATCATGGGGGCGGGGCCTGGTATTGACGCCCGATGTCGGCTCGCCGGTCCGGTTGCCGTCGTCCCGTGGGCGTGTCGGCATTGGTCCGTGTTTCCCGCCGGGCGCGTTGCGGGCGCGAGGGCTGGTCGGATGCGGGGTCTACCAGGAGGCGTGGGCGTGGATGGTTTTGCCGCCGTCGGGGGTCGATTCGGTGTGGGTGTGGGTGGTCAGTCGGTGGATGAGGTGCCATCCGTAGCCGCCGGTTCCGTCGGTTCGGGGGGTGTGGGGCGTGGGCGGGTGGGGGCTGGTGTCGCTGACGCGGATTTCGATGTGGTCGTCGCCCAGTTCGAGGTGGAGGGTGGCCGGTCCGTCGGTGTGGCGGATGGCGTTGGTGACGAGTTCGGCGACGATCAGCAGGATTGCGTCGGTGTACTCGGGTCGTGCGGGGGGCCGGGTCCGGGCGGCGTGGCGGAGGAAGTCGCGGGTGGCGTCGCGTGCCGTGCTGGTGGGGCTGCCGGTGCGTGGGAGCGCCTGGTCGAGAACGGGCACGAATGGGGCCACCGGTGCCCTCCTTCCGCATTGTGGGCATGTAGGGCCTCTGCCCCTTCTCCGTTCGGATAGCCCCTGAGTCCTTCCCGTGTCGGTCTTGCGCGCGTTCCGGCTGGGGCGCCCGCCCGGTGTCAATCGCGGGGGCCGCGCCAGTCCAGGCACAGGACGGTCGCGTCGTCCCGCGGCGCCATTCCGTCGTAGGCGTCGGAGACGGCGCCGACCAGGGCGCGGACGACCTCGCGGGGGTGTTCGACAGTGGTTTTGCGTAGGAGGGCGGGGAGGTCGACGGTTTCGGCGTCGCGTTCCTGCATGCCGTCGGTGTGGAGCAGGAGGCGGTCACCGGGGCGCAGGTCGAGGTCCTGGACCGTGTAGGGGCCTTTGAAGCCGGCGTAGCCGAAGGGCAGGTTCACGGTCAGGGGCAGTTCGGTGACCACGCCCTCACGCAGCAGGAACGGCCAGGGATGACCGGCGTTCACGAGCTGGGCACCGCTTCCGTCGAGGGCGATACGCAGGAGCTGGCCGGTGGCCGTGGTCCTTCGCCCGTGATCGATGAGGGCTTGATGGACCTGGCGGGCCTGCTCGGCGAGGTCCGTCCCGGCGCGGCGGGCACCCCGGGAGGCGTTGACGAGGAGGGTGGCCATGAGGGCGGCGTCGACGTCGTGGCCCATGGCGTCGGTGATCGACAGATGCAGAGTGTTGGCGTCGAGGCTGTAGTCGTAGGTGTCCCCGGCGATGGTGGCGGCCGGAACCAACGCGCCGGCCAGGGTGAACTGGGGGGCCTCGCACGAGGAGGCGGTCGGCAGGAGTTGGCGCTGGATTTCCGCGGACAGGCTGATGGGGGTGGTTCGGTTGCCCCAGTGGTAGAGGTCGGTGAAACGGCGGTCGGTGACGATGATGTATGCCAGCGCGTGCGCGGCCTCCTCGACCTCGGCCAGCACTTCCGGTGTGACCTCGGGCAGGAACAGCTCCAGGACCCCGATGGTGTCACCGCGGTTCGTCACCGGCGCCAGCACCCGTTGCCCCTGCCGCTGCCCACCATCTGCGGCCAGCACCAGCCGCTGACCTTGCAGAACCTCGTCGTAGACGCTCCGCCCGGACAGCCGAGCCTCTGCGGCACGATCCTCGTGCCGCTCCGCGGCCGTGTCGTGAACCCGCAGAAGTCGCCGGCCGACGACGTCGATGAACAGGAACGACACCCAGGTGGCGTTGAACCGGTCCCGGAGGCTGCGCGCCACGACATCGAGGGAGTCCACCGGCGCGGCGGCCTCCGCGGCCGCCAGCACTTGGGCCAGCCCGATCCGATCACGCCCCACATCAGCCTCCACAGACCACGGCCCAACCCCCGTCCCGGCGGCACGGCAGGTTCCATGCTGCGTCAAGGGCGACGTGAGACGGTTCCACCAGGGTCTTCCCACCCGGGCTGCCCTCCGGATGCGCTAACCGGCAGCCCCTTGAGTGGCGTGTCTGTCTGCCCCGAGGGAGCTTTCATCGGTGCTTACCCGCGGCCGGTGCGTTCCCCGATACTCGGCGGGTCAGTCGGCCGGTAGCCGGCGGAATGGGCTGTCGTGCAGATGCGTGAGCAAGGAGGCGGGGTCCGAGTGGACGGTGAGGGCGCCGGCTTCCTCCAGCTCGGCGCGGGATATCCCTCCGCAGAGCAGACCGATGGTCGTCACGCCTGCTCGGGTGGCGGACTTCATGTCCCACACGGAGTCGCCGACGAACACCGCCCGCTCCGCGGCCACGCCCGCCAGATCGAGGGCACGGCGGACCGGTTCGGGCGCGGGTTTGCCCTGTTCGACGTCATCGGACGTCGCAGTGTCGACGATGGCGTCATCGGCGTCGATGGCCTTGCGCAGGGCGGCCAGTTCCCGATCCTGGGCAGAGGTGACCAGCAGGACCTTCCAGCCGTCGCGTGCCAGGGTGCACAGGAGGGCGCCGGCCGAGTCGAATGCCCGAAGCCGGTCGAAGTAGGTGGCGTACAGCGTGTCGTGCGCGGTGCTGATCCGATCGTCGCCGGAGCGGTCCCGGTCCGTGCCCAGGAGGTGGTCGAGGAGGCTGTTCCCTGGCAGGCCTAGTGCACGGTGCACCGCGTGCATGGACACGTGGTGTCCGGCCTGGCGCAGAGCTTCCCACCAGCAGGTGATATGGAGGTGGTTGGTGTCGGTGAGAGTTCCGTCGACATCGAAGAGTGCGGCGCGGTCCATGGTCGTGGCTCCTCTCACACCTGCTCCCGCAGGGCGAGAAGCAGCTTCGTCGGCCCGCCCCAGGAGGCGTGCCTCGGGCTCGGGGTGACTCTCACCCTCCGTGTTCACCGTGCGATCGCAACCGCATGCGGCCGGTTGGACAGCCAACGAGTCGGTCCACTCCGGGTCGCGATCTTGTACAGGTGAGGGTCGCTCCCACCAGCCTGCTGCTGGTCACCTTGATCACCGTGTCGGTCCGGATCGAGGATCTGCGGATTGAGGGCGATCTCCACGCTGCGTCCTCCCTGACAGGTCGCCGCCATGCCTCACCTCCTGCCCCCGCCTCCACGTGACAAGCGCCTGCCCATTTGTGCTTCGCGAACCCTCTACTCGTTCGCCCGCGCCCGCGAGCGGCACGGGTCCTCCCCGCCACCGTCGCGCCGCCCGGCCGGAACTCTTCGAAGGTCACCATGGCGGTGTGCTGTGGGATCCGGCCCGGGGTGTTCCCAGAGCCGCCCGCAGTGCTGACCGGCATGTTCGCGGCGGAAGGGGGCTGCCTCTCCACCCCCTGCCCCTGGGACCTTTCATTCAGATGGTGGTCCGGCAATCGTCGGGGGTGCCGGTGAGGGCGAAGAGTTCGCGGGTGCCGGTGAGGTCGAGGACGTTGAGGGCTTGTACGCCGGCTCCGTGGAGCTCCAGGTCCCAGCCCTCGGCGTGGGCGCGCCGGTGGAGTGCGATGAGCGTGGTGAGGCCGGTGGAGTCGATGAAGGTCATGTTGGTGAGGTCCATGACCAGCGTTTTGCCGGTGAGGTCCAGGGCGCTGATGGCGGTCGTGACCTGGGGGCGGGTGTCGAGGTCGAGTTCACCGCAGACGCTGATGACGATGCGGTCGCCGAATGCGGCGACGTCAACACGGAAGGTGGTCATGGTGTGGCCGCCGTTTCGCAGGGGTTGAAGCCCATCACGGTCGGCTCCCCGATGGTGGGGGGCGGAGGAGGCCGTCAGGCGCACGACATACGGGTCGTGCAAAGCCGAGCGAGACAACCCGTACCGATGGCCGACCACCCCCTGAAGGGGTGATTCGGTGGCACGGGGTCTCTCACCAGACCAGGCTGGTTGTTCTTCGAGCCTTACACGTCTTGGAGGAAAGCACCAGAAGACCAGGTGAGCCCGCCCGAGGCCTGCAAGGGGGCCAGAAGCATTCGTGACCGGAGGGCGACAACAACCTTCCGGCCGTTCGACTGCCCTGTGGCGGGCTCCGGGCGGGGCGGCCCCGCTCAGTGTGGGCGAGAGGGCTGCGATGCGGGTGATATCCCGCTTTGACAGGTAGGGCCCGTACTCCTGAGGCGCGGGCACCCGGTCACCGCAGCTCGCACCGGCATCCGAGGAGGAGCCCGTCCCGTGCCACCGGGCACCGTACAAGGGGGTCGACGCCCACGCGGCCCGGGGTGACAGCACGGCGGGCGATACCACCGTGGCGATCGAACGTGTGGCGGTTCCGTCCATGCCCGTCGGTCGTTCGTGGTGTTCGCCTATGGTGCCCGCATGAGTGAACTCCTGCCACTGTGCGACGGCATCATGAACCTGACCGATCCGGAGACGGCATTCCTCGACGGGTTGGAGAATCCGGCTCATGAGCCGGTGGGGAGTCTGCCCTGCGAACTTCAGCACGGGCACCAGGGCGTGCACTTCGCGCTGGCCCAGGCGGACGGGGCCGACCTCTGGTGGCTCCTGTGGGCGCCGCGGGGCGCGCCCCTGACCGTCAGGGGTGAACAGGCAGACCGGCGGCTCTACCGAATGGCGCCCTGCCCCGCCACCGACCCTGCCGATCCCGACGACGACTGCACCCTGGCCCAAGGCCACAAGGGCGGGCACAGCTTCGACATGCAACCCGCGGGCCCGCGAACCCCCTCGCGGCCGATGCGGCGGAAGATCGCCGCCGAACTGCGCGCCGACATGGAGCCCGAGGAGAGCGCCTACCTGACCACGATCGACGACCTGATGCGGACACCGGGCCCCATCCTCCCCTTGCTGACCGAAGCCGAAGCGGGCATCGTCGCCGGCCTCCTGCGCATGTACACCGAGACGGACTGGCTCGTCGAGGACCAGGTGGACACACTCCTCACCCGCATCCAGAGCAGACTGGAAGCCCTCAACCCCACCGACGCCTGACCCCGTGGCTTTGTTCACGACAACCGGCTCTGGCTCAACTTCTGCGGTGACGGCTCGACGATCGGTTCAGCGGGATTCGAAGGATGAGAATCAGCCGGTCGGCCCGCTGGTCCAACGCGGGCACGGATGAGTACGGCCGAGCTCCACTGAAGTTGAGGCAGAACCCGAGAACGGAGCAGATGTTCACCGCTTCGGGAGGCGCCTGGTTCCTGCACAAACGCCCACCGGTGCCGAGGCGCCGGTGGGCGGCTGATTCGAACCTTCGCCGGCCTTTACGGCAGCTGGCCCAGGAACCAGGTGGAGAGCTCCTCGGTGATCAGGGTGTGCGTGTCGCTCTGCGAGGCGAGCTTGACGGCGTGGAAGGGCGTCTCCTCCAGGTCGTCCTCGCTGATCGGGGTGTAGAGGTCGTCGTGGGTGGCCGGCTCCCGCAGGGAGATGGCGCTGACGGCCGGGACGAAGCAGTGCTCGCGGATCGGGTTGACGACGCCGAAGCCCAGCGCGGGCGGGAGGTCGTTCAGCGTGTCGGCGAGGATGCCGAAACCGTGGAGGGTGCCGCCGGGCGCGCCGTCGATGTCGGGCAGCCCGCTGGTGCGGATCTCGCGGGTGGGGAGGGTGACCGCCCGGAGCTTGGCCACCAGCTGGTCCTGGCCTTGAGACTGGGTGTACAGCTCGGTGCCGGTGATGGCCAGCCCCTTGCCGGTGAGGGCCTCGGCGCCGGGATGCACACCGTTGCTCTCGCCGCTGGCGGGACCGTTGGCCAGGGCGATCAGCCGCATCTGCCGGTCCCGGGGCCAGTTGCCGACTTCCTCCAGGGCGCGCAGGAACGCCAGGCGCCGCTGGCTGGTGGCGGGCTCGTCCTTCCAGTCCGCGATGTGCTGCCACAGCAGTTCCTGCGCGGCCGGGCTGTTGATCTGGTCCGAGAAGCGAGGGTCGAGCTTCTTGGTGTAGTGCGCGAACGCCTGAAGGGCGATGGGGATCCAGGCACCGGTGTGCGGGCTGTCCCAGGAGAAGTAGAGCTGAGCCTCGTGCTCGATGCCTTCCGTCTCCATCTTGGCCAGGGCATACCGAGTGACCAGGCCGCCCATGCTGAAGCCGCCGACGACCAGCGGATGGTCACCGATACGGCGGTCGACCGCCTCGGTGACGGCCGCGATCACCGCCTCGGCGTTCTCCAGGATCGATGCGCTGCGCTCGTGGTAGCCGACCAGAATCACGTCGCGGCCCCGGCGGCGAAGCTCGCTCAGAAGCGGGAACGGGCCGTACTCCAGCTGCTCCCAGGTGAAGTCGAGGTCGCTGGGGCCGGCGCTGAAGCCGTCCGCCAGCAGGACCGGGTGGGTGAGCCCGCTGTTGCCCTCGCCGTGGTAGACCCAGGCGGTGCCATGGGGAAGGTCCCAGACATCAGTGGGCGGGGGCGGAATGCGGTCGGTCGTGCGCGGGCCGGGGGCCAGGACGATCGGGGAAGCGGACTGGAAGGCTTCGGCGGCCTGCTCCTCGGTGGTACTCAATGCATTTCCTTCCTGAGAGTGTGGGGGCGGGGCCCCTCACGGATTGCAGGCCGGGTCGGGGCTTTGTGGTGTCGCTCCGTTCCCGGCAGGGCAACGACACCACGCTCGTCACTCTGTGCACAAGATCAAATACGGACAGTTACGGTTGTTTGGCATGCGGGCGCGTGACCTCCGACCGGACGAGATCGAAGCGTTTCCTGCACGAACACACGCCCTGCCGGTCTGGAGTCGCCAGAACAGGGGGGACCCCGATCATTCGGCCAGCTGATGACGCTTCGAGTCGCGTGCCGCAATTGTCCGGATCACGCAACCGATTCCACCCCGGCGGGCCTGCCCCGCTCCCCCCAGAGGATGCGCCCCGACCTGGACGTAGGGAATCGAACAGCTGCCACCTTCGACGCCTCCCGAGTGGTGAACATCTGCTGTCCGTTCTCGTGAACAAAACCACCCAACCCGTTGGCCGGGTGCGAAAGGGGGTGCTCAGGATGTCCCTGAGGGCAGGTCGGGGAAGGGTCAGGGGCTGTTGAGGGCGTGGGTGAGGGCGGTGCGGAGGATGGCGCCGGTGGTGGTGATGTGGGCTGCGGTCCGGGCTCGCTCGGCGAGTGCCTCGGGCGGGGTGGTGAAGCGCCCGCCGGCGGGGCTGTGGCCCCAGTGGTCGGTCCAGGTTTGCAAGGTCTGTAGGTGGGGTTGGTTGGTCCAGTAGACCCCGCGTTGCAGAGGGAACCAGAGGGTTTCTGGGAGGCTTACGACGAGTCGGGCGGTGAGCCCGGCTCCTCTTTGTGGGCCGGTGCCTCCGAGGAGTTGGCCGGCCCGTGGGGCGCCCTCGGGGATGGGGTCCCAGTCTCGGAGCAGCCCACGGTGGTCGAGTTGGGTGTGGAGGGCGGGGGCGAGTGCGTGGTGTCGGCTGACGCGGTGTGTGCCGTTTTCGCGTAGCCGGTCTCGCTCGGCGCGGATCCATGCGCGGGCGGCGCGGAGTTCGGGTCCGCGTAGCCGTAGGACGTCGGTGTCTTGTTCGGCCTTGGCCTGCCATCGTGTCTCGGCGGTCCGCTGTTCCTCGATGAGGGTGTCGAGGCGTTCCAGGTCGGTGGGGGAGACGGCGGTGACCATGGTGTGGGGCATGGGCTCATCCTGCCGGTTGTATGCCCCGGGGTGGAACGATCGGGTCCTGAAGGGTGTGCGCGTGGCCGCTGCCGGCCTTGTGTATCTGTATAGATACTTTGGTTGCGGGGGTGGGCAGCCGGGGGGTGGGTCCGGCCGCCCTTGTGGTGGTGGGGTTAGTGGAAGACGACGGCGCGGAAGCGTGCGAGGAGGGGGCTGCGTCCGACGATGGGGCGGAGTTCCCAGGTGTTGCCTTCGCAGTCTGCGGTTTGGTAGACGGTGGCGGTGGAGGTGGTGCGGTTGCGGGCGCGGAGTGCGGGGAGGTTGAGGGTGCCTTCGAGGGCGATGCATTCGCCGTTGTCGGGGTCGAAGAGGGTGTGCTGGATCTGGATGCCGTTGAGGTCTACGGAGGTGTATTCGAATTCTCCGACGGCGGCGGAGGAGGGTGTGGCGTTGGTGAGTGCGAGTGTGAGTGCGAGGGCGGTGGCGGCGAGGGGGGTGCGCAGGCGCATGGTGTTCCCTTGTGTGGGTGTGGGGGGAGTGCACGGCGGGAGTATGCGCTGCCTTGACGCCGTGCTGTTCCTAGCCTGCCCAGTTGAGGGGGATCTCGGGTCGGACACCCTGTGATTTCACCTGCATGGAGGATGACGGATTCTCTCGCGAGACGGCACAGATCCGGCCTTTGAAGCCGCGCGAGCCGGACTGTCTATCTATATGGATAGACAGGCGCTTGTTCCGGAGGCGGCTTGTTTCTCGTGGTGCTACACAGCATCTGATGTAGTGATGCATGCGTGGGAGCGGGGGAGACGCTTCAAGTGGGCGAAGGCCCGGATCCTGTGAAAACGAGGTCGTCTCCGTGCGGAGCGGGGAGTTCTTGAGGCCGCGGCCTCGTGGAGTAACGCGGCCCGGAGGCGGTCCGGTCTGAAGCGCGGCGCGGATGGGCTCCTTGTGTGGGGGTGGGGTGGCAGCATGGTTGTGGTCAAGATCAAGTGGCGTTCGGCCGGCTGGTCCATCCATGGCTGGTGCGGTCGAACCGGGAGAAGGCGGAGCCGGATCATGGGTGTCAGCTACACCAAGTACCGTCCGTGCAATGACGCGGATCAGAAGGCGTTCCTCGCGGTTCCGGGGATCGTGGATGCGGTGACGAGCGGGCTGAAGTTCAAGGCCCCGCCGCAAATCCAGATCATCGCGGAAGCGGTCCGCGCGGAAACGGGAAACCCACGGAACTTGCAGTATCTGGTCATGGGAGGTGTCGACATCGAGTCGGACGAGGACAATCGTGAAGGCTATGCCTTCGTCAACAGTGGTGAGCTCGTCAAGTTCGACCCGATCATTCTTCCCATCCTGAGCTGAGGGGGCGCCCGCGTCAGCGGGCTGGTCCTGGAGGCGAAGCCTGAAGGACCCGGGGTGGGGGAGCGGAGCGGACCCGCCTCAACGGGCCGAAGGCCCGGACCCCGTGAAACGGGGTCATCCCGGCCTGCGCAGCAGGCCGTTCGGGCGAAGCCCGAACCAGTCCGAAGCAAAGCGTAGGACCCCGGCCCGAAGGGCCGGCCTTCCGGTGAGCGCAGCGAGCCGGGTCTCTTCCCTAGCGCGCAGCGCTAGGGGTCCCGC